>JBFLZU010000009.1 GCA_040756155.1 Nitrospirota bacterium
CTAACCAGATAACAACTGAGGGATTAGGACAATCAACATGTGTTGGTATTGGTGGTGATATGATTGTCGGAAGCAACTTTGTTGACGTCCTGAGGCTTTTCAAGGATGATAAAGAAACAGAGGCTGTTGTATTGATCGGTGAGATAGGTGGTTCGATGGAAGAGGACGCTGCGGTATATATAAAGACCGAATTCAATAAGCCTGTGTTTGCTTATATAGCAGGGAGATTCGCTCCTTCAGATAAAAAGATGGGGCATGGAGGTGCTATAATCTCCGGTGGTAAAGGTAGTGCAGATAGTAAGATAGATGCACTCAGGAGTGCAGAGGTAGAGGTTGTAATAAACCCAACAGAAATAGGAAAGACGGTTAAGAAGTGGAAAGAACAAAGACACCCATAGAGGCAGTTCAGAAAGAGAAAGAGATACCCATAGAGATTTTTACCTCATGGTGCAAGGGCTGTGGGATATGTGTAGCGGTCTGTCCAAAGGGTGTACTTGCACTTGCAAGGGATGAAAAGTGCTATGCTAAATATCCAGAGAAATGTATAAGATGTGGTAACTGCGATGTCCACTGCCCTGACTTTGCAATAACAGGGATGAAGAGGCGGATATTAAAAACAGTGAAAAGTGTAAAGTGAAAAGTGAGAAGTAATGAGAAGTAAAAAGATTAAAAGAGAGATTCTCTTTCAGGGCAATGAGGCGATTGTTGAAGGGGCGATAGCCTCTGGTTGCAGGTTCTTTGCAGGCTATCCTATCAGTCCATCTTCAGAGATTGCAGAGATGATGTCAAGAAGACTGCCTGAACTTGGAGGTTGCTTCATACAGATGGAGGATGAGATAGCCAGCCTCGGTGCTGTAATAGGGGCATCCCTTGCAGGGGCTAAGGCTATGACTGCGACAAGTGGGCCAGGATTTTCACTTATGCAGGAGAACATCGGCTTTGGAATCGCTGCGGAGGTTCCATGCGTAATTGTTAATGTAATGAGAGGTGGACCGAGCACAGGTCTTCCAACAAGCCCATCACAGGGTGATGTGATGCAGGCAAGATGGGGGACACATGGTGATCACCCTGCTGTGGTGCTCTCACCTTCTTCGGTAAAAGAATGTTTCGAGCTTGCAGTAAGGGCATTTAACCTTTCAGAGAGATACAGGATACCAGTGATACTCCTTTCTGACGAGATTATCGGACACATGAGAGAAAAGGTAGCGTTGCCTTCTTTTGATGAAGTAGAGGTTTTTAACAGGGTAAGACCAACGATGCCTCCTGAGTGGTATATACCATACGAGGATACACCTGCTGGGATACCACCGATGGGGATATTCGGTGATGGTTATAGATACCATGTTACGGGTCTTACGCACGATATAAGAGGGTTTCCGACATCCCGAACTGACGAGGTTCCAGCCTTTATAAACCGACTTCACAGAAAGATTCAGCAGAACCTCAAGGATATTCAGTCGGTAGAGGAGTTCTTTACAGAAGATGCAGAGATCCTCGTGGTTTCTTACGGTGCATCTTTCAGGTCTGCATTGAAGGCTGTAAAGGATGCAAGGATTCAAGGAATAAAGGTGGGGTTGATTAAACTTATTACACTCTGGCCCTTTATGGAAAAATTCATTAAGAGGCATACAGAAAATGCAAAGGTTATTATAGTTCCAGAGATGAATATGGGTCAGATGGCAAGAGAGATCGAGCGGGTATGTTGCAATCCGGTAGTGCGGGTAAATAGAGTAGATGGAACCATAATAAAACATACCGAGATTTTTAAAGCAATAAAAGACCATATATCATAAGAAAGAGGCAGTACCATGATAGAAGAAGAAAAAGAGATTGAACTTACGAGGCTGATACATAAGTATCTCAGACATGACAAAAAATTTCCTACTGTCTGGTGCCCGGGATGTGGTAACGGAATTCTGTTAAGCGCCCTGATAAGGGCTATAGATAGAACGGGCTGGGATAAAAACGAAATTGTCATGGTCTCATGGAGTGACCCCCATTGTTTAGGCACAAAGCACCTCTGAGGTTAGCAGGGTCTGACGGGTTCTGTTTTCGTTGTTTGCCACCAGTGATTCATATTCATTTGGTGGACAATACCCCAAAGCTGAATGCAACCGTTTCTCATTGTACACTTCCTCGATAAAATAAGGAATACGTCTCTTCACATCCTCAAAGGTCTTATAGTCCCATAGGTACACCTCCTCATTTTTTAGGGTTTTTATGAAGCTCTCTGCCTTGGCATTGTCATACGGATTGCCTTTCCGCGCCATGCTTATCCTCATACCAGCGGCATTAAGATCATCCACATATTCGTGTGCCGCATATTGTACCCCTCTGTCAGAATGGTGAATGCATCCATCGGAAGGACGCCTAATCTCAATCGCCATCCGTAAGGCTGCCCTGGTGAGCTCTGTGTCTATCTTCAGGGAAATTGCCCATCCAATCACTTTTCGTGAGAAGACATCCAGAATTACCGCCAGATACACAAATGCTGTCAGTATCCGAATGTAGGTGATGTCAGCAACCCATGCCTGGTTGACCCCGTCTATCTTTGTACCCTTAAGCAGATTGGGATAAACCAGGTACTTGTGCTTGCTGTCTGTTGTCATAATCCATCTCTTTTTGATTTTGCAGATCAACCCCTCTTGCCGCATGATCCTCTGCACCCGTTTGTGATTAACTTTTAACCCCTCACGCTTCAGTTGTGCTGTGACACGCCGATATCCATATCGCTCATGCTCTACAATTATCTTCTCTATCCTGTCCCTTAAGTCAGCATCTTCTTCTTGCTTGCGGAAGTCATTACCTTCTTTGTAGTAATAACTGCTCCGTGCCATGTTCAGCATTTCGCACCCCCGTTTAACCCCTCCAAATTCCTGCCAGTGACCGGCAATGAATTCTCTCTTCTCTTTCGTAGTGTATGTTCCATGGCTTTTTTTAATAACTCATTGTCCATGGTCAACCTGCCGACCATCTGCTCCAGCTCCCTTATCTTTGCCTCAAGGGATTTAACATTCGCTGACTTGCCTTCCACAAGCCTACCCTCGCTATATCGTTTTTTCCAATAACCTATTAGCCCTGTGGAGATTTCATAACGCCTGCTCAATTGTCCCATTGTCGCTGACCCGCTCAGCAGTTCTTCTATTACTTGCCTCTTGAATGCTGTACTGTGTGTCCTTCTTGCTCTCATTACGAGTTCCTTTCTGCCTTAAGCGCCTTCCAAAGGAAAATCGTTCCACAGAATGCCCCAGAATCGATTATCTCAGGACAACCTATATCTGGGTACCTCCCTAAAAACCACTATTTCTCCCCTGAACGCTCTTTATGGCTTTTTTCAACTCGTCAGTATTCTAACCTTTTTTAGCTCCGTGTCCAAGTGTAGGGGGTCAGTCCAACACCCGCTAAGTACAGCCACCCTTCATCTGTTGGAATGTAGGTGATATCAGATGTCCATACCGTATCGAAAGACTGCTGCCCTTCCTTTATAAGCAGATTCTCGGCAACCGGATAGGTATGTCTT
>JBFLZU010000010.1 GCA_040756155.1 Nitrospirota bacterium
AGGTTTTTTAATATCTTATACCTGTGAAAAACTGATGTTGCTTACAAAATAGGGGCTTTTTGATAATAATTATCACGTTGACTATGAAAATAGGGTTAAATCAAAAAACATTTGGGACAGCCTGACGTCCCCTTTATTCCACATAGATTTTGTAAAAGATACTTCAATTAATGAATTCCATTGAGGTTTCTGGTCTTCCTGTCATGACAATTGATGCCTCTAATGAGGTTAATGAAAAGTATGAGATAAAAGTCTTTAGAAAAGGGAGGGTTTATAGAAAACTCGCGTTTGAGGAAAATAGTTGTATGTGATTATATCAATATTTCTTCCATCCAGCCCAGTTTCACGAGTTCAATCTGTTTTAGGTCGCTTGTGCCGATTTTGTGTTTTGTATCGGCAATAGCAATATGTTTGGCAGGTGGACTTAGAGGCGTGTATTCACCAAAGTAGGCGAGGCGTTTGGCTTGAAAAAGACGCAAGCCAACCGTATCTAATGCAACTGGGTCTGTCCCTACTAAAATGCCTTTATACTCCCATGTATATCTGGGGTCAAAATGGTGTGGACCAATTCCATGGAAGAGTGGCTTCAACAGAACAAGAATATTCAGCCTTGTCTTGTTTCTTACGATTGGCAATTTCCATATAGCACCTAAGTTCGCACAGGAGTCACCATGATAGAATGGTGGGTAGGAAACAAACATAATGTAATTCTTTATACATCCACCAACACCTGCCCAATGATGGGTCCTGAAGGGACGGACATTAATAAGGGCGGTTGCATTTAGAAAAATATGATTTCTTAAGACCCCACGGTCATCAATGCCAATATTATTTTCTGTCACACCTGCATTCATGATACGCATTTTGATTGCCTGTTCTACCTCTTTAGGAGTTGGAAGTGGACCCCATACATTGCTTTTGATGCCAACTATATCAGAGGGCGACACCAGAAGTCTCCATGCCTCGACAGGGCTTTCCTTCCCGAGCAATGTAGTTACAGCCCTATCCAGCATATGTTGAATCACCTTAGCATTGATACGTCCCCTCTTATCCATTGCATCCGCATCCCGGATAAGAACCACCTTTGTCCTTTTAACTGGCTCGACTCTACCCTTAGCTTCACTGTCATTGGGCTTATCGAAATTTAAGCCCATTGCTGTTGCCAGTGTAGCGTAGGTAGTTCCGCGAATGAAGTCACGACGTGTAATAGATTTCTCAGATCTTTTCATGGGTGTTTGCCCATTAGTTTATTTCTAACTTCTGATATCCTATCTTCTGCCTGAGCTTTGGTAAGAGTATCGAAGACAATAATTACAAACTCTTTCTCTACTTTTGCTGAGGTCCATTTGCCATTCTCCATCTGCGCCACCCCTGTTTGCTTTGCCTCTGGCATGTAAGCATTTAAGAAACTTTTAAGTGCTCTCTCTGCCTGTTGTCGGCTCGGGTATCTAATTAAAAGGAGATAACTTCTGCCTTCGGCTTGCTGGTATCTGGCAAGCACGGCCTCTGTATGTTCATTAAGATTAAGAATGTTCTGGTCTGTAATATAATAATGATAGTTCAGGGAAGTATGCCTGTGGAAGTAACGAAGACTTTTCTCTATCAGACCTTCTTCTAAGAGATACCCGACAATCTTTGGTCTTGAACCTGTTACTGTAATTGTATTTGCGATTGCCATGCCCAGATCCAGCACTGCCTTTTTTGCTGATGGGGTCTCTCGTTTTGTCAGGATGCAAACAAAGAAATTACCTTTCCAGAAACACAACAATCCACCACTGTATTCCGAACCCTGTCCTATACCTCTTTCTCTATCATCGCGACCCTGCCCATAGGTGAAGACACCGAAGGCATCCTCTGTGATACCCATATTGAACAATTCAACGATAATGTCAGGTTGACCTACTTTTACAAAACGGCGCACCAACAACTCCTGAAAATTATATGCAAGATAGATTTCACCTGCCCCATTCATGTAATCAAAGATGGTCTCTCTGTTATAAATTACACCTTCATTCTGTGCCCTCCATCCATATATCTCATAGGGTATCAACTTACTCATACGCACTGTCTTCCCACCTTCTCTTACTGCTGATGCCACCAAAGTAGTAACTTCAGCCTTGAACTTTTCTACATGAAAGTTCTTCTCTAATAACTTTTTATCCTTATAATATATCTGAAATGTCCATTTTCCTGGAACGAGCTGCCAGTCATATCTGAGTTTGGTTCCTCTATATGATACTGCCTTTTTACTGTCTGCCTTAAAGGGAATCGTATATTCCCTGCTGGTGATCATTCCTCTGTCCGGGCTTATCATAGGAGGATGTAATATTATAAATCTTAATAGAATCCTCTTGCCTACTGGAAGATTATTTAGTGCATAGAAAAATCCAAAATATTCCCCAATCTTGCATGGGATTCTATCTGTTTGTTCTATCAGTCTAATACTCTTTATAACATTTATTGTCTTTCTATCCTTAGCTGGTGCTGTAACTCCTTCTGTGACCTCAATCTTATATCTACCATATTCTATTATCCTTGCAGTAATCTTTTCAGCCTCTGCCGAAGAGGTGTAGAACAAAAGGACGCTCAATGATAACGTCTTTATAAATTTTCTTCTTTGCTTGACTGGAGAAACTTTTTCCATCGGTTAACAGGCCCATATTCATCGGATTGATTCTTTTCAATTACCTTACGGGTATCTTCATCCCAATCTATTGTCCGGAGAAGTTCAGCGTAGTGGTTGACGGCTTTTGTCTCCACCCAGATACCAGTCTTGAGAATTGCCTTTTTCCCTATAAGTCGCAAAAAGAAACCAAATGTAAAACCGATAACCCAATACATCCATCTGAGTTTATTCGGTTTCCAACCGTATTCAAAAAGTTTGACCTGAAAATCCTGGAGATGTGTCATCTCATTGCACATAGCAGCGATTAACTGCCGATTGAGTTCACACACCTTTTTAGTAATCTGAAACTTATAGATGTTGATTGCCATTAGTTCCAGAGTATGCAAAGTGAGTAACCCCTTTCTGATGTCTTTTAATCTTGCTGAAGACATCTCCTACCCTCTCATCTGGAGATCCTCAATCCGAATCTGGGTTCGTATTATTGATGTATCATAATCTATTTTACCTTGTGTCTGCTGATCATTCCTTTCCATATCGAAATCTCTCCTTATCTCTCCTTAACTTGCTTATTTATAACCTCCTGCTTTCTCTCATCCAATCTGATGACTACACTGCTATTTCAAACACGATCTTATCATAGTCTACTTTAGGGATTACTCTCATCCTGTCTTCTTTGGTTTTTTTGAGTTTGATAAACCCACTCTGAGCCAAAAGGGCAACATCATCGCTTACATTTTTGGTATCCCTCTTAAGCATCTTTGCAAGTTCATACAGAGATGAAGGTTCTTTTTCTTTAACAACCTTGAGAATGGCAAGCCTGTTAGGAGTTAATACCTTTCTCATAGCCTCAAGATTCTCAAAGTAAACCCCAAAACTCTTTTTAGGTGTTCCTCCATCCCCAATAATCTTCACATTCTCGATAAACCTATCAAGAATCTCCTTCGTTGTTGCAATCCCTATTTTTATGTTTCTTACCTTCATATTTCACCTCTCTTTATTTTTTCAACATCGTTTAGAAAATCTCTCACTAAGCGTTCAATGTTCTTAAACTTATAAGGGGACTCTTTACCTCTTATATGTCTATGATCTCCTTTGCCTTCTGCATTATCATAACCTATTACCCTTATGCCTTCTTGAATAAATGATAGCGAATATTTATAACCATGAGGTTTATCCTTTAACTTTGGCACAAGCCAGAGTTTAACCTCCAGAATAGAACCATCTGTATACTCAAGTTTTTCATACTGGATTAGAATGGCCTTCACTTATTGGTTATAACATACCATATAAAATATACGATTGCAAGAAAAAAGGAGCTAAATATTAGTGACCTCCGATTGCCTACGGCTCATATAGATGTAATAATTGCACTGGTGGCTTAGATCCCCTAAGAATTATTTTCCCCTTATGGTCGTAGACTTGACACGGTGGCGCTCAAGGGATGTTATATGCAATGTGTTCATACATATTCGACTAATTGTTTGTGCAACCTAACCATAGCTAGTGTATCTTGTTTGCAATACTCTAAAAGACCCCTTTTTGTAGATTCAATTTCTCTTGCCTCATTATATTTACCAAGTGCCAAATAAGCGAAAGCTGCCATAGCCGAATCACCATCTGCGATTTCCAAGTCATCATATGACATATCTGGGACTAACACAGGAAGTGTATTCTTTATTGACGTACCTCCATGAAACCCTGGGTGATAATAATTCTTTCTAATGATTGCTTCAAGATCTATCATCCAATCTATCAAGGAATTTAGCTTCTGCAAAAGGTCAGCGTATAATTTCCCTAGGCTGTTAATAACAGCCTTTTCAAAATTCGAGTAAATAATGATACTACCTTCTCCTTTGAGATCACTGATTAATTTCTCGGTAAGTTCTCTTCTGCAATCCTTGTTTGGATCAGCTAAATACTCTTTATGGTCGATGATATGACCAGGTTTAGAACACTTATGTATAGAGTATTGTGTTGGGATTTGAGTATAAGGCGCAATGTCGCGATATAATGGTATAGCTGTCGTAACAGTTTCAAAATCCAAATAATAGGCAGGCCATCGAATGGATTTTAAAACACTCTTAAGTTCATAGCCAACGAATGGCTTCTTTGTTTGTACACAATCCCTCACTATAACTTGGTTTTCAGTCAATCGGAATCCGTCAGGGATATCCTCAATACAAGCAATACCCCGTTCTGTTAATTCATCGAATTTAGATTGGGTTAATCGTGGAATGTTAAAGATATGGTTTTCAATATCTTTCCCTATACATTCCTTGAAAATCTCGCATTTGCGGCATTCAAATAGAAGTTGGGGCTCTGGCTTTATCTGTGCTCTAGTTATTTCCTCGATTTGCTGCCAAAAAGGTTTGAATTCCTCAACTTGGATCAGAACTTCCCCCGTATGATCTATTTCCACGAAAAGTTTTTTGTTTTCCATTCCTAACCGAAAATCTTTGGATACCAATAGTAGCGAGACATTAGAGATATTAAAACCGCAGCGGTCAATAACCATAGACGTATACGCCATGTCATCTATAAATTCCTCTTTATCATTCACACTGGATTTTACTTCGATAAGCCACCAACTCTTACCTTTTCTCTTTAATATATCTGCTCTAGCCACAAAACCATCGATAAGGAAAGTGCCTTCAAAGATTGTCGAAACATTTGGATCATTCATCATACTTTTCGTCTTCTTTGAAGCAGACATTATATCCATATCATGTATTAATAAGCCATCAGGATAGAGTTCTCTTGCTCTCCTTCCAATCTCAATTCCCTGCTCTATCCGAAATTTCTCGCCCAAGGTTAGTTCTGTCTTAGCGACTCTCCCAGACCTCAACAACCATCCCAATGTAGGGCACGCGAAGGCATTCAAGAAGATTTCCTTTGAAACACTTCGCATGTTCTTTCCTCCTGATTTATTCTACTAGATAACGTCCTGCGTGTTTCTATAAAAGAAACACCTTGTTTCAGCAAATTACCAAGTTCTTTTCTTATTGCCTCTTTCGAATTAATCATGATGTTACCTCATTTGTAATGGCACATAACGTTTATGTTATGAAAAGGCGCCTATTGGTGATATATTCGAGGAAATCTTATCACAGGAGGGTGCTATGTTCAAGTATGAAATTCAAAAGTCAGTTGTCTTTCTTACTTCCCTTTTCTCCCTCAATCCTGTATGATTCCTCTACCCATGCACCGAGGTCTATGAGTTTACATCTTTCAGAACAGAAAGGATGGTAAGGATTATCCCCCCATTCCGTCAATTTATCACATACAGGACATTTGACTTCCATTTGTTACCTACCCTTTTTAGTTATGAAAGGACTATACTTAATGGTATCGCCCATATTCTTTCACCAAGCCTGACGGGCTCGGTTCCATTATATGCAAGAATGGCGGCAACACAATGTGGTGTTGTTGAAAGAAATGTCCTGAGTCCAGAAATATCCCTTTCTTCCCATCTCACTCCTGCCTTTACCTCTATCGCAAGACATCTATTGCCTGCTTCTATTATGAAGTCAACTTCATACCTGCCTTGAACATGCCAGAAGTAAAGCCGTGCATCATTCCATCTGGAATCAATTATCCCAGAGAGATTCTGAGCAACATATGTTTCAAACGTTGTCCCCTTAAGGAGTTCTGACTCAAGGCTTCCAATCCCGGCAAGATAGCAAGCAATGCCAGAATCACTTAAATAAACCTTTGGAGATTTGATAAGCCTGCTTGTCTGATTTTTGAGATATGGACTTAAACGGTATATGATAAAAGATGCCTCAAGAAGAGAAAGATACCTTGAGGTTGTTGCTACATTCAACTTTGCATCTCTACCTATTTGACTTGGGCTTAAAAGTTGACCTGTTCTCAGGGTAGTTAGATGTAAAAGATGTCTGAATGAGATGATGTTTCCAATCTGACTTAATTCTCTTATATCCCTTTCAAGATAGGTCTGCTCAAACCCCTTAAACCAGATATCTCTATTTTTTATTTCTTTTAGACAAACAGATGGCATACCACCTTGCAGGATGTCTTCTGGTTTTATAGGATTTATAGATTTGAACCTTGGAATTTGTTGTGTTTCTAAAAATTTTTGCAAAAATGGTTTTTCTGAAGTATTACCGGAAATTTCCCGTCGAGTAAAAGGGTGTAAGGTAAAATATACTGCACGACCCGCAAGACTCTCTGAGATGCCCTTCAGAATTGCAAAATTAGCAGAACCCGACAAAAGAAAACGACCAGGAACTCTCTTCCTATCAACGATTCTTTTTATTGCGGTGAGTATTTCAGGGCATTTCTGTGCCTCGTCAATTGTAATGGGAGTTGCAGTATCTACAACTCCCTCTGGATTCTCTTTTGCAGCCTCAAGATGTGCAAAGTCGTCAAAGGTAATATATCGTCTATTCCTAAGTTCTGACTGCATTTGCAAAAAAGTGCTTTTACCTGTTTGTCTCATGCCAGTAATAACAACCACTGGCATCTCTTTTAATGCCCCCAATACTGTAGTAGCGATATCTCGTTCAATATATTTTGTCATAATATTTCATATTATAATGACATAATGACATTATGTCAAGAAAAATGGTGAATGCTGTATAATTTCTAAGAAATGAACATCCATCTCGGCACATGCTCATGGACGGATCCAACGCTTCTAAGGAGTGGATTCTATCCAAAGGGTGTAAATACCCCTGAAGATAGACTGAGATACTACTCCCGCAGGGAGGAACTAAAGGAATGGGCAGAGAAGATAAAGAGACTCTCTGCTATTGCAAGGATAATCTATGGGATGTTTAATAACTGTCAGGGGAATAAGGCTATAATGAATGCTATGGATTTGAGGGAAATGCTTCTGACAGGATGATAAAAAATCTTTAGTATAAACTCTACTTCAATTTATGGGAAAAGAGGTCTTTGATAAAAATAGATGTGTCTGTCTGCTTACAGGCAAACCAGGGAGTGGTAAAACTATCCTTATAAAGAGAATCCTTTCAGAGACAAAACTAAATGCAGGTGGATTTTATACTGAGGAAATAAGGGTAAACAATCAGAGACAGGGATTTAAAATCGTTACCTTAAATGGAAAAGATGGTATTCTGGCGCATGTGAATATCTCAGGACCATATAAAGTGGGTAAATATGGTGTTAACTTAGAGGCCCTCGAGCAAATAGTTGTTCCTGTCATTCGTCAGGCTATTCAAAAAAACGAATTAATAATCATCGACGAAATTGGAAGGATGGAACTTTTTTCATCCTCTTTCAAAGATGCAGTAATAGAAGCTATGCAGTGTGGAAAACCAGTTCTTGGCACTATCATGCTAAAGCCTCATCCATGGGCTGATGGTATCAAACGACTTAAACAGGTAAATATTGTTTTACTAACCCCTGCTGAATGGGATGAAACTGTCCAGCAAATACTTCAGTGGTTGGATTTTTGGAAGGTGAGAGTACGAGAGAAATTTTGAGCACTCTAAATTACAGCCCTAACCTCTTCATCTGATAGGTGTTTTGCAGCATAATCCAGTGTAGCTAAAATATCTTCTTTTGTGAGGTCATACTCAGACATGACTTCATCGTAAGTCATCCTGCCAGCCAATTTGCCAATAATCAAATCTACAGGGACGCGGGTTCCTTTTATTACAGGTTTGCCAAACCTGACTTTTTCGTCAATCGTAATTCTTGGAGCAATTTCCAAATCGCTCACCTCCTGTTAAATTATAACAGATTTAAGTCTATAAAAAGTTGCAAAATCTTTGTTTGCTATTAATAATCCTTCATCCTGCAATCTTGAATTTATTTCCATATCCCCTCGGTGTCACCATCCAGTTTTTCCAGATAAATGTCTGAGAATTGCCGATTATTATTATACTCTGCATGTCTATTTTATGCTTAAGCATCTGCCCCAGGGTTGTTATAACAATCTCTTCCTCAGGTTTTGTTGCATGCCTCACTATGCCGACAGGAGTCTCTGGGTTTCTATACTTAGAGATAATCTCATGCGCAATCTTTATTTGCTCTGTCCTTTTTTTGCTCTTTGGGTTATACAGTACTATGACAAAGTTTGATGCAGCAGATGCCTCAAGCCTCTTTACTATTACATCCCATGGGGTAAGGAGATCACTCAGGCTTATAGACGCAAAATCATGCATAAGTGGCGCTCCAAGCCTTGAGGCAGCAGCATTCAGGGCAGCTATGCCGGGGATGACCTCAACAAAAAGTTCTGAAGTTCTGAAGTTCTGAAGTTCTGAAGTCTGGGGTCTAAAGTTTTTATCTTTTTCTTCAGAGCTTATGCTCTTCCCTTCTTCAGCACTTAATATTTCAAACACCAGCCCTGCCATTCCATAGATTCCAGGATCACCACCACTCACCAGTGCTACAACTCTACCTTCAGATGCCATCTCGATTGCCTGACTGCATCTTTCAATCTCCTGCATCATCCCTGAGGAAATAACCTCTTTGCCTTCGAGCAATGGTGTTATAATGTTGAGGTATGTCTCATATCCTATGATAACATCTGCACATTCAATTGCCATCCTCGCTGAAGGTGTAAGATGACCATGTCCACCCGGTCCGATTCCTATAATGAAAAGTCTGCCTCTGCTACTGCTAATGTTACGTCCTCCTTTTTAATCTTTGGTATTACCAGCCTATCCGTTAGTTTTGCTCCGCTCACTACATGCTTAGCACCGAGAAGGGCAGATGGTTCAGCAATCCCTATAGCGCCTGTGGCTTTTAAAGATGCTGTAGATGCCTCAATACCATTCACCGTATTCAATTCATCTCTTGTGAAAAAATATATCTCCATCCCATAGGCGTCTGCGAATCTCATAAGCCCTGGCTCATTTCTTTTAATATCAATCGTTGCAATGCCCTTAATAGAATTCATAGAAAATCCATACTTACGGAATGCCTCTTTCACTGTATTTTCAATCTGGTTTTTCTTTGTCCCACGATTGCAGCCGATGCCAAGCACAAGGTTTCTGGGTCTCAGGATTAATGCCTTTTTTCCTTCGATAAAGCTCAGGACAGACTTGACTACTCTATTTGTGATTAAAATCTCTGCTTTATCAATACGATCAACAGGTATAAGTCCATCAGGAAGGTTTACCTCTGTGTTCTGTGACTTCGGCGAGCTCAGTCGAGCCGTTCTGTGCTCTATGTTCTGTTCTATATAAACCTTTATCCTTTCACCATTAACAATTCTTGCACTGATTTGCTTTAGCTTATCCCAGTTTTCTATAAAGAGATTCTTCTCCATCGCCCACAGGTCAAGTGAGAGCCTTCCCTGCACATCCGATGCTGTTGTTATCACTGCCTCTGCTCCAACGTAATGTGCAAACCTTCTTGTAAGTTCATTGGCTCCTCCAGCATGACCACTCAAAAGACTTATTACATATCTGCCTTTTTCATCAAGGACGATAACTGCAGGGTCAGTCCTCTTGTCTTTTATAAATGGGGCGATTGTCCTCACGACAATGCCCGTTGCCATAATAAAGATTAAGGCACGGTATTTATGCCATATTTCTTTTATAAGTTGTGACAGAGAGGAGAAGGCATTGAGAGAGTTGAGAGTTGAGAGTTGAGAGTTGAGAGTTATGGAGTGATATATCTTTGCCATCGGAATATAGGTATTAAGACGGATTGCTAGTTCAAGACCACCTTTAGTAAGGCAGATTATTGCAACTTCTGAATCAACAATTTGAGATTTGAGACTTCGGCGTGAGTCCTCGACCTGAGCTCGGGCCGAAGGTTTAGTCGAACGATTTGAGATTTGAGATTTATTCTCTATATCCATGGGTGAATTTCCTGTCATAGAGCCTTGAGACCGCCTTCAGGGTCTCATCTTTTAGCACATCCCCGATCACAATAATAGCTGTCCTCGTAATTTTAGCATCCTTTACCTTTTGGGCAATATCTTTAAGTGTCCCCCGTATTATTTTCTCATCATGCCATGTAGCTCTCTGGACTACTGCGACCGGCGTGTCTTCAGGATAACCCGACAGAAGCTCAGTCGCCAATTCATTGATGCGATCAACACTCAAAAATATAAGCATTGTTGCTTTATGCTTGGCGAGTTTTCTCAACATCTCCTTTTCCGGGACAGGTGTCCTTTTACCATACCTTGTTATAATTACTGTCTGTGATACCTCAGGTAAAGTAAGCTCTATATTCAACGATGCGGCCACCGCTGTGGCAGAACTCACACCAGGGACAATCTCATAAGGAATTCCCATTCTATCAAGTCTCTCCATCTGTTCTTTTATTGCTCCATAGATAGTTGGGTCACCACTGTGGAGCCTTACAATTCTCCTGCCTTCGCTGTATCTCTGTGCCATTATATCTACAATCTCATCGAGATTAAGCCTTGAAGAGTCAATGAGTTCAGCCCCCAGTCCCTTTAAGAGTTCAGGATTTATGAGGCTTCCTGCATAGACTATTACATTTGCATTATCAAGTAATTTTCTGCCCTTGAGGGTTATAAGTTCAGGACTTCCTGGTCCTGCGCCTATAAAATAGATTATCTCTTTTTTGCTCATTTCTTTATAATTATCGTGGAGAAATAATTCAGTTTTTCCACGGGCACATCCCTGATGTTTTTAAATACCTCTTCGTCTTCCATCCCTGCCTTTGATACGAAAATAGCCTTATTGGTCAGATTAAGATCTTCAAGGATACTTAAGACCCTACCAAAAACCCTGTTTACCTTCATCAGGATTGTTGTATCGAAACCACTGATGACCTCTTTGATGTCCCCCTCGTATGTAGCTGGTAGTATAGCTATCCTTTCATCAGCCATAGAGAGAGGAATCTTTGCAGAGGCAGCAACTGCGGTTATTGATGAAACTCCAGGGACAAATATAACTTCAACCTTAGGGAGAAGTGATAATAGTCTCTCATAGAGATAAAAGAATGTGCTGTAAAGTGTAGGGTCTCCTATTGTTGGGAATACAACATTTCTGCCATCCTTCAGTATCTCGGCAATGGACTCTGCTGCAGACTGCCATTTTTCCTCAAGCTCACAATCAGAGACAAGTTCTGAAGTTCTGAAGTTCTGAAGTTCGGAAGTTACTCTATGAAAGTTTTTTACTTCTGCACTTCTGCACTTCTGCACTTCTGCACTATTCATGTTCTGTCTTTTTTTCTTCCTCATCGGGAAGTGTATCTCTATTATTTCTTTATCTTTCAAATCCACGATCTTCCTGATTATTGAAAGAGCAATGCTACTTCCTTCCTCTTTCCCTTTCGGAACGCACAGAACTGATGTATTTTCCAATATCCTTAATGCCCTCAGCGTTATTAATTCAGGATCGCCTGGACCTATTCCAACCACATATAAAATGCCCGTTACCATATTTCTAAAAAATTCTCTTATCGCAACTGTTAAAAACCCCTCTTGTTATCGAACAGCCCTTTCTCCAGCAATTATAAAAACAGGATTTAAGGCACTGAGATATCGCCTGTTTCCGATATTTTTTGTCTTTGAGATTGATACCTCAGCAATATCAACAGAAAATTGAGCGCCCTCAAGGCATATTATTGCTTCATTCAATGTCTCGAGGGTCGTTGCATTTATCACTATAATGCCAGAGGTCATTTTTTTGCTGATAAAGTTCACTATTTCTTTAAGTCTTCCTTCACTGCCTCCTATGAAAACTCTGTGTGGAGCTGACAGGTCTTTTAATGTATCTGGTGCCGCTCCTTTTATTATCTCGATATTGGCGATATTGAATCTCTTTTTGTTTTTGGCGATATTCTCTATCTGCTCGTCGTCTTTCTCGATGGCAAAGACCCTAAGTCCTGGGCATAACCTTGCTACTTCAATTGAGACAGAACCAGCACCAGCACCAATGTCCCAGAATATTCCATTTCCTGGGAGCCTTAGTTTGTGAATAGTTACAGCCCTTATTTCGTCTTTTGTTATAAGTCCCTTCGAATGTACAATTTTATCTTCCTTAAGTCCGAATCTTAGTTCTGAAGTTCTGAAGTTCTGAAGTTCGGAAGTTAAAGACTTTTTTATTTCAGCCTCCAGTTCTTCAGTACTTCCGCACTTTCGTACTATTACAACAACATTCGGTTCAGAAAACTCCATCTGTGCAATATCCTCAGGTATTCCCTCTATTATTTTTTCATCAAGATAACCGAGTCTTTCGCACACATACATCTTTAGAGCTGAAGGCTGAAGGCTGAAGGCTGAAGGCTTTAAGACCTCTTTTGCTATAACTGAGGGATTATTTACCTTATCAGTAAGGATAGCAATTTTATTATGTTTTTCTAAAAGCATTGGTATGTCTTCAATTTCATATTCCAGTCTTCTTCTTTTTGCAGGGTCAGGACCTCCATGAAGGCTCATGAAGAATGCATCATCCCAGGGCACCTGTATTCTTGAAAATGCTATCTGGATGCTTGACAGATCAGGAAGCATCTCCAGCGTATCTTTGTCAAATTCGCCTATAATCCTTCTACCAATGCCAAAGAACATTGGATCTCCAGAGGCAAGAAGGACGATAGTTTTGAGTTTTGAGTTTTGAGTTTTGAGTTTTGAGTTTAAGAAACTGATTGTCTTATCCACATTATCTATCACCCTGATCTTATCTTTAACCGTTTCAAATTCTTCATACCCTTTAAAAACCTCAAAGAGCCTGTTGGATGCAAGGATAACCCCAGACTTATAAATAATCTCCCGTGCCTTTTTATCAAGGGGTCTGTAGCCTATTCCTATGACATGGATTTTAGTCATATTGACTTAATTAAAATATTCATTTTGTAGTTAATCGTTGACTAAAGTTCTAAGATTATTCTTGATAATAATAAATACTTAAGCCATCTTAAGCATTAACTTATGCTTATTAATTCATTTGAAACCAGTTATGGCGGTAACCATTTACAGATGGATCTCTGCTGTAATTTGCTTCTTCAAGATGAACTCTTGTAGTGAACAACTGACATTTCAGAATGGAGGTCTTCGAGTCTGTCTAGAAGGTTTTCAACCTTGTCAACTACACTGCTTTTCATATACGATTCTCCACAGTCTGAACAGAGCTCAGCAGGCACATCTTTAATAACGATAATTTTATCGCCAATAAAAAATGGTGCTGCAGTAATACCATCATGCATTTCCCCCCCACATAAAGGACACCTTTTAACCCTATGTTTTTCTTGTTTTCCAATCATTTTCCCACCTCTCAAGTGAAGGTCTATAGACCGTTACTACGAATATTCTGTCAAAATCCATGTCAATTGCTATCACTGAATGTACAGGGATAGAACCAATAAATCCAAGAGCCAGACAGCCAGGAAGGGGTCTATCTTCCATAACATAATCTTCAATTATTATACACTCTTTTAAAGAATTCTCTACCTCTTTTTTCCTAAGTCTTTCAATTCTTAGTTTTTTGACAGCATGTAATGACCATGAAATCTTTTCATTGATTTCAGGGATATGTTCTTTTGCCTTCTGTCTTATAAATTGTTCTTTTTCTTCAATAATCATTTCGTCTTAGTTATTCCATTTTGTTAATTATAGACATTTTTTATTATATTATATCAAAGACTTTCTGATATTAACATACGGTCGTCTTATCAACTATTTGATATTATTTTCCCTTCATATGACACAAGATGAATGGTTACAGGGATTCCACCTGTAATGCCTTCAGCATATCTTTTTGCAGCAGTGCAGACTCCTGAAAAAAAGGCTGAAGGCTGAAGGCTGAAGGCTGAATTAATAAAATCAAATATCCCCCTTGCTGTGTTGAATTCTTGACCCATGAGCCATGATTCTTGTCCCTTGTCCCTTGTCCCTTGCCCCAATTTCTTCAGGAATTCCATGGTCTTTCTTATATCAATTGCACCATGCCTCACATGGATTTGAGGAGTTGCCATTGCAATCTTGAGCATCTTTGCCCACTGGGCACAGAGATGAATTTTTCTAAATCCATGTTTTTTTGCCTCAAAGAGCGAAAATTCCAGATAATCGCCCATTATCACATATAATTCCTCGGGAAGATTATATTTTTTCATGTGTGCCTTTTCAGACGTCCTTCCTGCTGAAAGGACTATCTCCTTATGACCCATAGCCTTTGCTACATCCATTGATGCTGTGATGGTTGCTGTCCATGCCTCAGAGGAGACGGGCTTTACAATACCTGTTGTTCCGAGTATAGATATCCCACCGATTATCCCGAGTCTTGTATTAAGTGTCTTTTTTGCAAGATCTTTCCCGTTTGGCACGGAGAT
>JBFLZU010000011.1 GCA_040756155.1 Nitrospirota bacterium
GTGTTGCAGTAAAAGAGATTGCACCTCTGAAGGCAGGAATTCATATCTTTATGGTCAGGATTCCTGAATATCCCAGAGTTTCCCCATATCGTGCAGAGGAATCTAAGGGTTTGATTGCCTGCTGGGAAACATCAAGACCGATACTCATCGTAAAACTTGAAGATACTGTTTATGAGATTGGGAGACCAGGATCCCTCCTCCCTATAAAAGAGTTGGAGATGAAGCCTCTCCGAGGGGCAAAAGAGGCGTTAAAGTTTCTCTCAAAGAGATTTAATATTATCTACATAACTCGAAGGGACGAGCTATCCCTTAACAGGCTCAGAAAATGGCTCTCTGAAAAAGAGTTCCCTGCTGCCCCGGTTTTTACACTTGGGGTTAAAGAAGAATCACCTGATGAAAGTAGATATATGGGAGAGAAGATTGATGAATTTAAAGAACAGGGCTGGAAGGCGATAAGGATTGGAATCGGCGGTAGTGCTGCAGATGCCGAAGCCTTTCTGGAGGCTGGCATGAGGGCAATCATAATTGCTGATAAATATACCGATCTTCCCGAAGGAGTGGAAAGGGTAGAGAGATGGGAGGATATATTACCTGTTATGACCTCACCACAAGAACGGGGCAGGGGGAGTGTCCGATAACCCTTTCTGTCACACTTCCCATAAGCAGTCTCTTGGGACCTGTCCGACCATGGCTACCCATAAAGATGACATCAGCATTTTCCTTTTTTGCAAGTTCTACTATCACTTTATAGGTCTCGCCTTCCCTTACAAAGGTCTCTGACTTTATATTCGATGCCTCTGCCTTTTTCTTCACATCCTCGACGATGCCCTTTGCTTTTTTAACCATCTCTTCAACCAGACCTGGGGCTTGAGCCATAAATTCATCTGTCACATCAACTACCGAGATGACCATCAAATCTCCTTCATAGGATTTTGCAAATTCTATTGCCCTTTCTGTTGTTGCCTTGCTGTACTTTGAGCCATCAGTGGCAATGAGGATGTTTCTCCATCCAATGGTGGTATCCTTTGGCACAACCAAGACATCCCTATGGGTATAGCCTATGACCCTTGCTGTTACACTCCCCACAAGAGTGCTTTCAATCAGGCGCATTCCCCGGCTACCCATTACTATAAGGTCACAGTTTTCACCATCTGCTGTATCAATAATCCTTTCATAAGCATCTCCTTCTTCAAGGGATGTCATTATTAAGGCGCCTTCTGACTTTGCTATCTCCATAGCCTCAGAAAGCATCTTCTCTCCAGGTTTTCTTAAGGCATTCTTTACACCACGAACCCAGAGCTCCATCTCTCCCTCATAGGCTGGTATCACTGAGATCACCTTTATCCAGCATTTCTCAGTATTTGCAAGTTTTATTGCCTGCCTCAGGGCATTTTTACTGGATTCTGAGCCATCAAAGGCAACAAGGATCTTTCTATACTTTCCCAAAACTTGGTGCCTCCACGACCTTCATCTTCTTTTTAGCCTTCCACATACTACCAAGAATAATAACCGCTCCAACTATTAATGCAATACACATGGATATGAAACTTGCCTTTGTTAAGATATCTATAGTCTCCTTATTTATAGATAAAACACCGAGTTCTGTCAAGTATTTCGGGATTGCAAGCCCTCTACTTACCGCAACGATCAGCATGATGATGCCCATGACAACCTTTATCATGTGTTCCTTGACATAGGTTGTTCCGATTGCACCGAGCTGGACTCCTAACAGGGAGCCTGCAAGGATGATCAATGTCAATCTTATATCGATCATTCCATTCAATGCCCACTTAACAGAACCTCCAAATCCCATAACAAAGGCTATAACAAGTTCTGTAGCACTTGCGACGAGGCTCGATGCACCTACTACATAAATCATACCAGGGACACCGATAAATCCACCAACCGCAATGGTTGCTGCAAGCATACCTGTTGCAAAACCCACTGGAATCGTGAGCCAGAGGGATATCCTGACATTGGCTGTCTTGAAATATATCATAGGAGGGATATTAATCTTCTGGAGTTTAAGAGCCAGTTTAGAGGGCTTCTCTTCACCACCTGACTTTGTGATCTTCCATGCATCATAAAATACATATCCACCAACAGTAATAAGCACAACAACAAAGGCAAGGCTGACATAGAGGTTAGAACCCGCCTGTCCCCATTTTGAGAGGATATACTCCTGTATCCTGATTCCGAGCTGAACACCAATAGTTGCTGAAGCTGCCATTACCAAGCCGAGTTTTATATCAACCTGCCCATACTTAAATCGTTTATATGCACCGACCAATGCCTTTGGGAACTTATGGCACATGTTACTCGCAACCGCAACTGTACCTGGAACACCAAGACTCATCATACCAGGTGTAAGGACAAAAGCCCCTCCAGAACCTATGAACCCACTGACCATACCGCCGATGAATCCTACAATAAACAAAAAGAGAAAGGTTAATAGATTCAAGTCAATAAATTTTAATGCCTCCTGAGTTACATCGTTCATCTTTCATTTCCTCCTATTATTTTTTATTTTTTCTTCTTAACCGCTTCAATACCCAAACATGACAGAAGATAACTGGCAAATGCACCATGCACAAATGAGAAGATAAACACAGTGATTATCGGCAGTGCTGCATACCAGCCACCACGGGTAAAATAATCCGTAACAGTATTTTGATTGATAAATACCGCTATATAAAGTCCTATTGAAAAGATTCCCCAGAATATCGCCTTGAAATATGGCTTTTTCCGTGGATTTCCATGACCTTCAGCCATCATCTTCCTCCTCTAAATTTAGTTTAGCGTTCTTAGTGACGAGTTCGGGGTATTTAAACTCCTAACTCCGAACCAAGAACTCCGAACTATTACCTTTACGTTCCAACAATAACCAGTGGACATTTCAACCCTTCCCATGCCCTTGAAAGTACTCTATCCTCCTTGCAGTCAATATTTAGGATATCTGATGATTCAATGACCACAAATTGAACATCCCTCCTTTTCTCTGTGTGATTGATAATCGCTTCCTTTATACATCCACTCCCCTGAATTATCTCATAAGGAATTTTTTCCTTTTTGAGTTCATCTTGAAAATGTTCCAGTAGACCGAGTATCTCACTGCCTTTGGTAACATAAAGGATTTCAAGTCCTGCATCTATCCTCTTGCAGATGTTAAGGGCATATCTGAATGATTTTCTATCAGATCCTCTTCCAGTTAATGTGAGCAGTATCTTTTTCCTTCCTTTCAGGATGTCTCTTGCTGTTTCGAATTCCCCTGCCTCAGCGAAGGCAGTGGCAGACATTATATCTTCAAAGTTTTTCATCAGCTTTTTCATATCATCCCTCTCGTGCGAAGGAAATCACTATTGATTCCCTTAACGATAAAGGTTATTACCTTTCTATTCCAGGTGCCCTTAACTCTTTGCGAATCCTCTTGGTCGGTGATATACGGTCTATCTTTCTGGGCCTCTCTTCTTCCCTCATGATCTCTCTTGCTGTCTCGGCCTCTCCTGCTTCTGCAAAGGCAACAGCCGTAAAGATATCCTCTAATCTCTTTTTTAGTCCTTTCATTATTTACACCCCCTTTACCCCGTTAGAATGCCCCGCTGCTTGCAGCGGGGATGAAAATAATTTTCCTTTTTGAGCGAACACGGGGTTAATGCCCCCTGTGAGCCCCGTTTAGAAATTTAAAACTTCTAACGGGGTGAGCCCTCCCGTTAGAAGGCGGAGTCTTCTAACGGGGTTTACTGCTTTATTTCCATACACCAGAGATTCTGAAAATGCATACATTACACTATTTTTAATTATCAATATCCATGCCAGAAACAAAAAGTACTGCAACCGTGCAGATTTATTATATTTTTTTGCGGGACACTGCTGGGATATAAATGCATGATTGTTGCATTTTGCAATTGTGTTAAAAATGATGGAGGAAATCAAATCTTAGTAGAACTCGGAAGACCTTATAATTCTTAATAATTCTTAACCAAGAACTCTAAACTTTGCGCTTGCGATTGGGTGTTGCACTTCGATGGCTGAATATTGCATTCTGCAACACGTCTGGAATCATCTCTGTTGATATGGAGTATGTTTGCTCAATCAAAAAGGGGACTGTCCCAGAATTACGGACGGAGCGTAGCGGAGTCCCCTCACTTGTCATTGCGAGGGACGGAGTCCCGAAGCAATCTCGTCCGTTCGGGGCAGGCTCCGATTCGGGACTGTCCCCAGAAAACCATATTTGCTTTCTCAGAGATAAATTGTTATATTTGTATCGGGGAGTAATGGTGGATAGGTTTAGAATTTGGTGTAAAAAATGAGTATCTTTAAGAAATCAGATGAAAAACTCCAGACTGCAACGATAGAAGAATTGCGGCAAATGATTGCTTCAGCCAAGATGCCTCCTTATGTCCAGCAGATCGCCGATAAGGAACTGGAGCTGTTATCCAAGATAAGCCCTACGGTTGCCGAATATACGATAGGACTTACTTACATTGACTATCTTGTTAGCCTCCCATGGAATAAAAAGACAGAAGATAATCTGAACCTTGAAAGGGCTGAAAGGATTCTGAATGAGAGACATTATGGTTTACATAAGATTAAGGAAAGAATTCTGGAGCATTTAGCTGTAAAGATATTGATGACGACCAAAAAACCCCGCATACTGGTGGTAGATGATGAGGAAATTGCTATAAGAAATTTAGAGCATATATTGAAAAAAGAGGACTATAGTATAGTCACGGCAGCCAGTGGTGTTGAGGCCATCAAGAAATTGGAGACCTCTGATTTTGATGTAGTCCTTACTGACCTCAGGATGGAAAAGGTTCATGGAATTGATGTCCTTGAAAAGGCAAAGAGCAAATACCCAGATACACAGGTTATTATGATTACAGGCTACGCCTCTATAGATTCTGCCATAGAGTCTATAAAAAAAGGAGCATTCCATTATATTGCGAAGCCTTTTAATCTCGATGAAGTGCGATTGACTGTCAAACAGGCGATCGAGAAAAAATTATCAATCAGATCCACAAAGGGATCTGTTCTCTGTTTTGCAGGACCTCCAGGGACAGGAAAGACTTCACTCGGGAAATCTATTGCAGAGGCCTTGGGGAGAAAATTTGCGAGGATTTCACTGGGGGGGATGAAGGATGAGGCTGAAATCAGGGGTCATAGAAGGACATATGCAGGCGCAATGCCAGGACGTATTATTGAGGAAATACGTCGGGCAGGGTTTGCCAATCCTGTTCTGATGCTGGATGAGGTTGACAAGATAGGGCAGGATTTTAAAGGCGACTCTGCTTCAGCCTTGCTGGAAGTGCTTGATCCTGAGCAGAATCATAGTTTCATTGACCATTACCTCGATATCCCTTTTGATCTCTCAAGCGTCATGTTTATCGTAACTGCCAATATTGCTGATAATATTCAGGAGCCCCTCAGAGACCGCATGGAAGTCATCGAATTCTCAGGCTATACAGAAGATGAAAAAACAAAGATCGCTTTGCAGTATCTGGTTCCCAAGCAAATTCACGAAAAAGGCTTATCGGACTATCCACCCGAGTTTGTTGTTGAGTCCATATCTAAAATCATTCAGGAATATACCCGAGAGGCTGGGATAAGAGACCTTGAAAGACAGATCGCTACCGTCTGTCGAAAAATAGCCTCTGAGTTTGTTCATCATAGGGAGGCGATTCAAAATATAAAGGTGACGCCAGAGTTAATAGAAAGATACCTTGGACCAAGAAAATATTACTTTGAGGTGGCAGATGAAAAAAACCGTGTTGGTGTTGTAACGGGTCTGGTATGGACGGAGGTAGGGGGTGATATCATTTTTGTTGAGGCAGCGAGGATGAAAGGAGACGGAGAACTCATCCTGACCGGCTCTCTTGGGAATGTAATGCGTGAGTCTGCTCAGGCGGCATTAAGTTATATAAGGAGCAATGCTACCTCCTTCAATATTCCTGAGGATTTCTTCGATCTTCAGGATATACATATCCATGTCCCTGCTGGAGCTATTCCGAAAGACGGGCCCTCTGCTGGTGCCACTATTGCAACTGCCCTCATCTCACTTTTAATCGGACATCCTGCGAGGAGGGATGTGGCTGTATCTGGAGAATTAACCTTGAGTGGAAGAATTCTTCCTGTAGGTGGGATTAAAGAAAAGCTGCTCGCTGCACGAAGGGCAGGGGTAAAGGTCGTAGTCTTACCCCTCAAGAATAAGGTAGATATAGAAAATCTTCGTGAGGATGTTAAAAGGGGCTTAGAAATTCACCTCGCAGATAAGATCGAAGAAATTGCAAATATAGCTCTCCTCCCTCCTGTATTAAAGGATTGAAGCGATAAGGAGTAAGCTTAATCCTTAATCCTTACCCCTTAATCCTGTATTAATGTTGCATTTTGCAAATATTTTAGTTAATATTAAGACATGCCTCTATTTAAATATAAACCCAGTCTCAGCAAGAAAGTCGGTTATGCTTACTATATATGTCTTTACTTAATAGTAGGTGTGGCTGTTTTAAACTATTTCGACCTGAAATCAGTAGAAAATACAATTATCCTAAGCGATGTGATCTCAGAGTTCTCTGATACAACCCTTGAGATAAGGCGATTTGAAAAAAACTACTTTCTCTACAGGCAAAAAGATGACTATCTTGAAAATCTTCGATTTCTCAAAAAGGCAGAAGACATTATAAAGAAGAAGAGGGAAGCCTTTGAAGGGCTTGTATCTGTTAACAGGATCTCTAATCTTGAGGCTACTCTTCAAGAGTATAAGAATCTTATAGTGAAATATGCTTCCCTTGATATAACAGGCAACTCTATTGAGGCTCTTAAATTAGAAAGAACTATAAGGGAGAAGGGAAGGGAAATTATCTTGTTCGCGGAAAATCTATCAGCAATAGCACGAAATAATACCCAAGCATTTGTATTATCTTCTCAATGGACCCTTATTATCTCTATTGTTTTCCTATGTATCATTGGCTGTCTTGTAGGTCAACTGCTGTCCCGGATGGTTATGAAGCCTTTAAAGATGCTTGAAGAGAGTATGAAACAGGTTGCCAATGGAAGGTTTAATTCTATTTCTATTACAACCACTGACAGTGAGATTATATCTTTAAACAGGGCATTTAACAGGACGCTGAAGGAGTTAGAATTGAGGCAGATGAAGTTTAGTGTTCAATCAGGGAAACTCGCATCTCTGGGTACAATGACATCGGGTATTGCTCATCAGCTTAATAATCCCCTTTCCAATATATCAACTTCCTGTCAGATATTACTTGAAGAACTTGAAGATCAGGACATCAGATATAAAAAAGAACTACTGCAGCAAATAGAAGAACAGGTAGAGAGGGCAAAGACCATGGTTCATTCTCTCCTCGAATTTTCGAGAAAGAAAGAATTTAAAAGAGATACGCTTCTTCTTAGTGATTTGATAGAGAATATACTCAGACTTATACGGGGAGATATCCCTACAAAGGTTGAGATTAAAGTAGATATTCCAAAAGATATATGTCTAATTGCAGATAGACAGATGATAGAAGGGGCTTTTTTAAACATCATAAAAAATGGCATTGAAGCGATACCTGACGAAGGTATGGTATCGATTTCTGCTAATAAAGACATTGAAACTAAAACCATAGATATAAGGATTCGAGATACAGGGCTCGGAATAGAGCCCGAATGTCTCGAAAAGATATTTGACCCATTCTATACAACAAAGAGCGACGAGAAAGGGACAGGACTTGGATTATTTGTCGCCCGTGAAATCATCAAAGAGCATGAAGGCCTCATAGAGATAGATAGCACGATAGATCAAGGAACAACCTTCACGATAAAACTTCCCCTAAAGGAGCTTTGATTTATGGAACAAAAGGCAAGGATATTGATTGTTGATGATGAACAAATCGCGCTTAGAAATTTAGAGCATATTATGAAAAAAGAGGGATATACGGTTGTAGGCACTCAGAGTGGCCCAAATGCCCTGAAACTGATTGAAGAGCATGTGTTTGATGTTGTACTTACGGATTTGAAGATGGAGAAGGTTGATGGGATGCAGATATTGAAAAGATGCAAGGAGTTCTACCCCGACACAGAGGTAATAATGATAACAGGATATGCAACCATCCAGTCTGCCATCCAGGCGATGAAACAGGGTGCCTATGACTATATAGCAAAGCCCTTTAAACTCGATGAGGTAAGGAAGGTCGTCAAAGAAGCGGTGGAGAAGGTAAGGCTCAAAAAAGAAAATGCTCAGTTGAGGGAACAAATCGAAAAGTATCAGGGCAAGGTTAAGATAATCACACAGGATGCCAATATGCAGAGGATTCTTGAGACATCGAGGCAGATAGCGCCTACAGACTGCAATATTGTCCTCACAGGGGAAAGTGGCACAGGAAAGGAGTTACTTGCAAAGTATATACATTTCAATAGTAAAAGGGCAGAGGGTCCATTTTTTGCTATAAACTGTGGTGCATTCACAGAGGAGTTGCTATCGAATGAGCTATTCGGTCATGAAAAAGGGGCATTCACTGGCGCAACCGCAATGAAAAAAGGCTTGATAGAGATGGCGTCAGGAGGAACGCTATTTTTAGATGAGATAATAGAGATGCCTCCATCCATGCAAGTGAAACTTTTAAGGGTTATTCAGGAAAAGGAGGTTTTAAGGGTTGGAGGTACGGAGCCAGTAAAGGTGGATGTGAGGTTCATAGCAGCAACAAATCGTGATATTCAGGATGCAATAAAGAATGGCTCGTTCAGACAAGACCTTTATTTCAGATTGAATGTTGTCTCACTCCATATCCCTCCACTGTCAGAAAGACGGGATGATATCCCTTTGCTAAGTTATTACTTTTTGAAAAAATATGCAGTCTTTATGAAAAAAGATATAACAGAGATATCCCAGGATGTTATGGCCATATTAATGAATTATGATTTTCCCGGAAATGTGAGGGAGCTTGAGAATATCATTGAAAGGGGTGTTGCCCTCTCAAATGGGAATACTATAGAGGTTGCCTATCTTCCTGAAGATCTTAAAGAACTGAGTATAAGGACCTTTAGAAAAAAGGAAGGTAAGATACCTTCCCTCGAAGAGCAGGAGGAGACTTACATAAAGTGGGTCTTAAGGGAAGTCGGTGGCAACAAGACCCTCGCAGCACAGATACTTGGAATTGATAGGGTATCCCTCTGGAGAAAGTTGAAAAAATATGGGTTGGAAGGAGAGTAAACCCCGTTAGAATTTCACACGGGGCATTCTAACGGGGTAAATCACTTTACACTTCGAGAATCTGGAGGGTAGATTGTTTTGCTATGAGATTGAAATGTTTATCAGAATGCATAAGTATGCATTTGTAATACATTGCAACTGCTGATATTATCACATCCACCATTGGTACATTAACACCGCTTTTTCTGAACTTATATGCGATCTTCCATGCCACTTCCCAAATATTGGAATTTACAGCAAGTTGAGGAAGCGCAAGGAGATCCCGGTATAGCATGTTATATTCTTTATCTGAGTTAGCACCTCTTAAAATCTCCATAATTATTATCTCTGTTGTAAAAACTCTGTCTTCCAGTATTAAAGAAGTCACACGCTCTTTTAGAGATGTATCCAGCCCTCGAAAACATTTAACCCATATAGATGTATCAACAAGAAACCCCTCAACGGTCTGCATTTATTTTCCTATCTTCTCTGAATTTCTCAACATCCCTTAAAATAATATCTATTGGTGAGGTTCCGAACAAACTTATAAGATGTTCTATTCTTTTTCTCCTTATAAGTTCTTTAAGTGACAGGTTTATAAGTTCCTTTTTAGTCTTAACAGCAGTAAGTTTTTTTGCCTCTTCTATAAGGTTATCATCTATGTCTATGGTAGCCCTCATTTAGCACCTCCTTTATACATACTATAAAACAAATTTTTGTGCATGTCAAGTGCATAATATTCATTGCAACAATCGTCAATGAAAGGATTGGATAGGAATATTGATATATTCAAAAATTGGAATTTGTGATATAATCTAAAACATGAAAAAGATTAACGAGATCTGTGAGAGATATAACATTGCCTTATGCTACATCTTTGGCTCACAGGCAGAGACAGGAAAGGCACTTATAGATGGCAAATGTGTAGAATTAACAGACACTGAATCTGATATAGATTTTGCTGTGCTTTTCAAAAAGCCTCCTGATAACACTTTAAAGACATATGCGATTATTAGCCTTGAGCTTCAGGAACTTGTGGCTCCTTTCAGGGCAGACCTTCTTTTCCTTCATGAAGTAGACCATCTAATCCAGCTTGAGGCTATTAAAGGAATCTGTATCTATTCGATAACTGATGAATTCAGGGAGGCATATGAGGAAAAGGTGGTGATGCTTGCATCAGATGAATTAGAGATATTCAAACTCAATGAAAAGGATATGTTTGAGGCAATAGAGAATGGTTATTTCGAATTTGAATATAAAGCTGATAGAGGATAGGCTTGGCTTCCTTAATGAAGCTGTAGCCAGATTAAAGAGGCTCTCCCTTTATAGCGAAGAAGACTTTCTTAAAGACGATAACCCCGCCATAGCAGAAAGCTATTTGAGACGCTCCTTAGAGGCGGTTTTTGACATCGGAAGGCATATAATTGCAAAGACAGCGGGGAAAGGCATTGTTGAGTATAAGGAAATAGCAAGGACACTTGGCGATAAAGGAGTCGTAAGCAGAGATTGCTCAAACGCTCTTGTCCTGATGGCAGGATACAGAAACCGCCTAATCCATTTTTATCACCAGGTAGAAGATAAAGAACTATATACCATCTTAAAAGAAAACCTTACCGATATTGAAAGGTTTATAAAGGAGATAAGAAATTTTATCACGGCGCTAAAGAAGGCATAGTATCTCTATGTCTTCACAACCAGCACAGAGCACCCTGCATGTCCGATAACCCGTGATGTCACACTCCCCATTAAGAGCCTCATAATCCCTGTCCTGCCATGGCTGCCCATTACAATTATATTAACATCCTTTTGTTTTGCAGTATTGACTATTACCTCGTATGGCTCGCCTTCATCTACTATGGCTTCTGCCTTGATTCCTTCTGCTTCAGCCCGCTTTTTCATATCCTCAACCAGCGCCTTGAATTGTTTCACTAACCTCTCAGTCAGTCCAGGTGACTCTATCTCAAATTCTTCAGTCACATCAATTGCAGAGACAATTATTATAGTACCATCAGATTCCTTTGCCAACTTTATTGCCTCATTCATTGCTGCTTCGCTGTATCTCGAACCATCTGTTGCTACAAGTATCCTTTTATACATAATTAGTGTCCTCCTGCAGTTAAGATGCCTGATGCTGCAAGCAAAAGTACAGCAATCTCTAATATTGCTATTACAAGATAGGGGGTATCTTTCTTATGGACGAATATTGGAATTATCCTCAGATAGCATATAATTGTCATACCTGCAAGCACAGCAACACCAAGGAAATTCAACATATCCCCATTATTTAGAAGACCAACCCAACTCCATCCTGTAGGCGAGTTGGTCTGATAGATATATTCGGCTATCCTCAGTTTCCAGTAAACCTGAATCCTGTCAAAATCAACAACATTAGGCAGTATTCCGCTTATATAGACAATAAATGTGATTAAAAGCAGACCGAGCCCTGCAATTGCACCCTTGCCGAGAAGATTGGCATATACTAACTGTTCTTCGGATGCCTTTGTTCTGTTTTCCATGAGATTCCTCCCAATTTTCTAAAAATTCAAAAATCAAAACCTGTCCTGACGACAGGTCAGGATTAAGGATTCATTAATTTTACATTTTGCATTTTGATATTTGCATTATTTTCATGTCCATATTCCAAGACCCTTTAATAAGGCCCTGGCACCGGATAAGAACAAAACTCCTATAACCATCCACTTGATAGCCTTTGGTTTTGCCATTGCAAGAATCTTTACACCTATCCTTGAACCGAGCATGACCCCAATAATGGATGGCACAACCATTACAGGAAGAACCGCACCTTTATTTATAAATATCCAGGCTGCTGATGTATCCGTGATTGAAAGCAGAAAAACGCTTGATGCAACAGAAATCTTTAAGGGTGCACCCATGAGGAGGTTCAATACGGGCACATTTGCCCATCCAGCACCAAGACCGAACATGCCTGCCATAACACCAATTATGACAAACAGTAATAATGCCAGAGGCGTTCTGTGGACATGCCACTCTATGTCCTTGCCGAGAGATTCTTCACGATATACACCCATTATTCCCAACGCAGTTGAAAGCTTATCCGGTTTCGGCACAGATGGGAAGTCTGATTTTCTGGCTGAGAGCAATATAAAGACTATCCCTATTATAGTTATGCCGAGAAGTGTCTGAACAACATTTGTCGGAAGTGCAAGCCCTATCAGTGCACCCACGATAGATGCCGGAGATGCAATAAGAGCCATGGGCATAGCCAGCCTCAGGCTTGCGAGGTTTCTTCTCAGAAGACCCGGTCCGGCAGCCAGCGCTGTAGATAATGCAACCAACAAACCTGTTGCCCTGACAAAATCAAGATGAAAGGGGAAAAATCCACTCACAATAGGCACATAGAGGACACCCCCTCCAACACCACCGAGAACTGCTACAATACCAAGCACAAAAGTAAAAACAAACAGTCCCAATGGCCATACCCACCACGGAGTTTGTGAAACTGAAGAAGCTATCTCCATCCTTTTCTCCTCCTTTATAATGTTGGTAGACAACGGACTTTATGTCCGTTGAATTTTTCTAAATCAACGAGGATAAACCTCGTTGTCTACCAAATCAACGAGGATAAACCTCGTTGTCTA
>JBFLZU010000012.1:0-5667 GCA_040756155.1 Nitrospirota bacterium
TGTTAGAATGTGATATACATATTCCTTTGCTTCGCGATCTTCGATTGGTGCTATGCCTGCTGTCTTCGGCATATGATAAATCTATCATCTTTTATCTTTACTGTCACTATCAAGAAAATAGAACCGTCCCATTTTTCCCTTCTAATGTTCAGATGGTGGTCCCAACGGGAGTCGAACCCGTGTCTTAGCCTTGAGAGGGCTACGTCCTCGGCCTCTAGACGATGGGACCATATAAAGACAGTGATCAGTGAATAGTGTTTAGTGATTAGAAAATGATAAATAAAACAATTTTATTAAAAGTTTTTCACTAATAACTATTCACTAACCACTAATCACTGTAGTTCGTGGCTGGGGAGAGAGGATTCGAACCCCTGTAAGCAGATCCAGAGTCTGCCGTCCTGCCGCTGGACGACTCCCCAAAAATCCAATGTTCTTGAGAATATAAAATATCACATAGAATATGTCAAGCAGTGGTAGGATTTATTGTTAATCTAAGGGAGTGATAACAGGGCTGTTTATTGTATCATATTTGTAAAGAGTATGCTTCCGTCCTTCTGTATTATTTTGTATATCCGCTCTTTTCTTTCTGTAGCCATTAGCCCACTACCTCTGTAAATACCCAGCACCTTTCTGACATAATCCTGGGTTTCCTTAATGGGAGGGATATTCTTCCACTGCTGAACACGTTCTGGACCTGCATTATATGCTGCCAGAGAAAGCGGGAGATTACCATTGAATTGACTAAGCAGATACTTCAGGTATCTTACGCCACCATCAATATTTTCCTCAGGGTTAAATGCATTATAGACATTTAATTCATAAGAGGTTCTTGGCATCAGCTGCATGAGCCCCTGCGCACCTTTTTGAGAAACAGCATAGGGATTGAAGTTAGATTCAGCCCTTATTACAGCCTTTACAAGTGCAGGGTCTATCCCATATCTCTCGGATGTATTATGGATAACCTCAGAAAATGCAGTGTCTGTGATTTGTGTCTGTGATTTAGGAATAGTAGCAGCAATCTTGGATGACTTTATGCCTAACCTCTGAGTGTTTACCGCTGAGTTTATCTTTTTAGATGACTCTGGATATACTTTTTTAAACTTATCTTCAGTTGGAACATTGCTAAAGTGTATTACACCTTGTTCATCAACATATTTAAAGATGTCGCCACTGCTGAGAGATGGTAAAAGAAGCATCACAAAAAGGATTAAAGAGATAAGGATTGAAGGATTAAAGTTTTGAAGGGTAAAGCTTATCCCTTTAATCCTTGTCCCTTCAATCCTTGTAATATATGGCATGACAAGTCTATATCATACAACGAACTATTTGTCAAACATAAAAAGAGTGACCTTGAATATTTGTTATGCTATAATTTCGCTCATGCGAGTGATAATAGTTGGTGCAGGTGAAGTAGGTTATCAGATTGCCAAGTTTCTGTCTCAGGAGGCTATCGATGTGGTTGTCATTGACAGAGAAAAGGAGAAGCTGAGGAGGATTGGTGAAGAACTCGATGTAGCGGTTATCGAGGGCGAAGGAGGGAATCCCTCAGCATTGAAGGAAGCAGAGGCTGATAAGTCAGATATGCTCATTGCAGTTACCGATAGCGATGAGACGAATATGATAGCCTGCCTTCTTGCGAAAGCAATGTTCAACATACCGAAGAAGATTGCAAGAATAAGAAACCCTGAATATTTTCAGAACGAAAAGATTTTAAGTAAAGAGAACCTTGACATAAGTTCTGCCATCAACCCTGAACTTGAGGTAGCCCGCGCAATAATAAGACTCCTTGAGGTTCCCTTTGCCACAGAGGTTGAAGACTTTGAATACGGTGCCATAAAGGTGATCGGTTTTAAGATACCCAAAGGAACTAAGCTGGCAGAAAAACCCCTCAAGAGTATCCGTATATCTATACCGCCAAAAAGATTTCTTATTGGACTGATTGAAAGGGACGATAAGGTGTTTATCCCCTCAGGGACAGATACTATCAAAACTGGAGACATAATTTACATGCCTGTAAAGAAGGGAGAAGGGGAAGATATACTTAATCGTTTTGGATTTTCAGCAACTCCTGCAAAAAAAGTTATGATTGTCGGTGGCGGGAGGGTAGGTTATTATATTGCGTCTGCAATCGAGTCAAGGATTAATGTAAAGGTCATCGAGAGAAATGAAGAAAGATGCAAGTATTTGATCAATAACCTCAAGAAGAGCGTAGTGCTTCATGGTGATGGCTCAGACCAGAAGCTCCTTGAAGAGGAGAACATAGGCGATATGGATATCTTTGTGTCGGTATCCAACAATGAAGAACTTAATATTATGGCATCTCTCCTTGCAAAAAAACTGGGTGTGAAGAAGACCATTACTATAGTTAACAGGACAGAATATCTTTCACTTGCTCAGGGTCTTGGACTTCAGGCTGTTTTAAGTCCGAGGCTTATTACGGCAAGCACTATTCTCAGGTATGTTAGAAGAGGGGATATACTATCTTTGACCGCAATAGCAGAGGATAGGGCAGAGATAATAGAGGCGAGGGTGGGACAGCAATCAGCCCTCGTAGGGAAATCTCTGAGTCAGACAACACTACCAAAGGCGTCGCTTGTGGGAGCCATTATAAGAGGTGACTCCATAATAATCCCTTCAGGTGCAGATACGATACTTGAAGGCGACAAATTGATCTTCTTTACCCTCAGAGAGTCGATAAAGCAAATAGAAAATCTTCTCGTATGAGCTGGCATCTAATATTAAACCTTATTGGTTTTGTGCTTGTATTTACATCCATATTTATGCTTATTCCGGTTGCTGTATCATTAATCTACGGGGGAGAAGACATTACCTCCCTCATCGTTTCATTTGTTTTAACCTTTTTATCTGGAGGCCTTCTTTATTTTTCTACGAGAAGTCACAGAAAGGAAGATCTTAGACATAAGGATGGTTTTATTATAGTCACTCTGAGCTGGTTAGCAGTGAGTTTTTTTGGCTCCCTGCCCTTTATCCTTTCGGGCAGTATTCCTTCTTTTACCGATGCCTATTTTGAGGCGATGTCAGGTTTTACAACTACAGGGGCTTCGGTAATTAAAGACATTGAAGCTCTTCCGAAGGGTATTCTTTTCTGGAGGAGTCTTACGCAGTGGATTGGAGGTATGGGGATAATCCTTTTTGCTATTGCAATACTTCCCTTTCTCGGTGCTGGGACGGTACATCTATTCAGGGCAGAGGTGCCTGAGATTACTGTTGACAAACTAAGACCAAGGATTATCAATACTGCCAAGGCACTCTGGTACATCTATGTCACCATCACAGTGGCTGCAACATTATTCTATATGGCAGGTGGCATGAGTATATACGATGCCCTTTGCCATTCCTTTACTACCCTTGCAACCGGAGGCTTTTCAACAAAGAATGCAAGTATTGCTCACTTCCACAGTCCTTTCATTGACGCTGTAGTTACTATCTTCATGTTCCTTTCAGGGGTAAACTACTCCCTTTATTTTTTCGTCTTTAGAGGTAATATCTTAATGCTTTTAAAAAGTAATGAGTTTAAATTCTATATCTCTGTCACACTGTTATCCATTGCTCTTATAACTCTGAGCATCTGGGTCTCTTCCTATGGGTTTTTCCTTGATTCCATAAGATATGCCTCTTTTCAGGCAGTCTCTATAATGACGACTACAGGTTATGTAACTGCTGATTATGAGAGGTGGCCTTTTTTCCCACAGATACTCCTTGTGGTTCTTATGTTTTTTGGCAGTATGATAGGCTCAACAGGAGGTGGGATGAAACAGGTTAGAGTCCTGTTAATGCTTAAACAGGTTTACAGGGAGATATACCAGCTTATACATCCCCATGCCATGACAAAGCTCAAGATTGATAATAAGACCTTGACGAAAGAGCTATTAGGCAACATATGGGGTTTTCTCTTTCTATTTCTGTTTATCTGGGTCGTTTCAACACTTGCATTGACTGCTCTCGGGGTCGATATAATCACCTCAGCGACTACTGCTATCTCTGCGATGTCTAATGTAGGTCCTGCTCTCGGTGAAGCAGGGCCGATGGATAATTACTCTGGCCTTCCTGCTGCCGGCAAATGGATTCTGATATTCTGCATGCTAACTGGAAGACTTGAGGTCTATACGGTTATAATCCTCTTTATACCTCATTTCTGGAAGAAATAGATAAAAGCATATGAAAATAAAATTACTATTTCTCTGTGCATGCATGTTTCTTTTATCATGCAGTGGAGATACACGCCTTGATGGTTATCTTTACCTGAGACTTAACGCTAATCCTACAACATTAGACCCTGCCTTTATTGTAGATGTTACGGGTGGAAATATATCGGCAAAGATATTTAATGGTCTTGTGCGGTTCGATGAAAGATTAAATATTATACCTGACATAGCAGGAAGCTGGTATATATCAAAGGATGGAAGGGTCTATACATTTAAACTTAAAAAAGGTGTAAGGTTTGCAAATGGAAGGGAAGTGGAGGCGGGAGACTTTAAATACTCCTTTGAGCGTATATTAAACCCAGGGACAAGATCTCCCAATACATGGGTGCTGGAGGCGATACTCGGGGCGAAGGAATATATGAATGGAAAAATCGCAGAGGTGTCTGGGATAAAGGTAATAGATAGATACACCCTTAGATTGATAACCAGAGAGCCATTTATGCCTTTTATGGGCCTTCTTGCGATGACTGCTGCTTATGTTGTTCCAAAAGAAGAGATTGAACGACTCGGTGCTGAGTTTTCAAGATACCCTTCAGGGACAGGTCCATTCAAGATAAGTGAATGGCGCCAGAGCCAGTGGCTCAGGCTCGTAGTTAATGATAGTTACTTTGAGGGGAGGGCGAAGATAAAAGGGATTATCTACAGGATTATTCCAGAGGATCTTACCGCCATAGCCGAATTTGAGACAGGAAGACTCGATGCGATTGGTATCCCTGCTTCAGAATTCAGAAGGTATATGTCAGATAACAGGTGGAAGGATAAGATACTCAGTGGCGTCGGTATGAATACATACTACCTCGGTCTAAACTGTTCAAGGAGACCTTTTGATAATCCTGTTGTCAGAAGGGCTGTTGCTTATGCAATTGACAGAAAGAAGATACTCGATACAGTCTATCAGGGCAGGGGACAACTTGCTGAAAGTGTGATCCCGCCGATGCTTTTAAGAATTCGGAGTTCGGAGTTCAGAGTTCGGAGTTATAAATACGATCCTGAGATGGCAAGAAGATTGTTAAAAGAGGCAGGTTATCCAGAGGGGTTAAGGATAAAGATATACATCACTGCAGATCAGGAAGTGCTTGATATTGTTGAGGTCATTCAGCATTATCTCAAAGAGGCAGGGATTTATGCAGAGATCCGCTCACTTGAATGGAGTGCTTACAAGGAGGCTTTAAATAAAGGTGAACCTGATGCCTTCTGGCTTTCATGGTGGGCAGATTACCCCGATCCTGAGAATTTTCTCTTTCCGGTATTTCATTCATCAAACTGGGGTGCAGCTGGAAACAGGACGAGATTCAAAAACACCGAAGTTGATAAACTCATAGAGAAGGCGCAAAAGGCAGTAGATGTAAAGATGAGATACAAACTTTATCGAGATGCAGAATTGAGGATTATAGAGCAGGTTCCCTGGGTTTTTTTCTGGCACAGGATAGAATATGTAATG
>JBFLZU010000012.1:5767-7619 GCA_040756155.1 Nitrospirota bacterium
CATGTATCATCCATCATTTGAAGAATTCTGTCAGGAGGCAGCGAGGGGTAACATAATACCTATTTACAGAGAGATACTCGGTGATATGTTTACCCCTGTTTCTGCCTTTGTTAGATTAGGCGACGGTAAATACTCTTATCTCCTTGAGAGCGTTGTAGGTGGAGAGAAATGGGCGAGATACTCCTTTATAGGGATAAATCCCTCTACGGTTATAAAAGGTAAAGATAGGGAAGTAGAGATAGTAAGAGATGGAGTCTCTACTAAAACCTATTTTAATAGAGATCCGCTTGAGGTCTTAAAAAAAGAAATAGATAGATATATCCCAATCGAGGTGGATGGACTTCCACGGTTTTTTGGTGGAGCAGTTGGATACATCGGGTATGATGTTGTAAGATTTTTTGAAGAACTTCCTTACAGGGAAAAAGATGGGCTTGACTTGCCTGATTTCTTCTTTGGAATCACAGATACCATTGTCATTTTTGATTCGCTTACACAGAAGATAAAGGTGGTATCTAACGCTTATATAGAAGGCAAAGGACTCAGAGAAGCGTATAATGAAGCTATAGATAAGATTGATGGGATTATAAGAAAGTTGAGAGGCGAGAATTACGGTTCACGGTTTACAGTTCTCAGTTCTCGACTCTCGACTCTCGACTCTCGACTCTCATCTAACTTCACCAGGGATGCATTTAAAGAGGCAGTTCTGAGGGCAAAGGAATACATAAAGGCAGGTGATATATTTCAGGTTGTCCTTTCACAGAGGTTTGAAAGGGATATATCGGCATCGCCATTTGATGTTTACAGGGCATTAAGGGTTATAAACCCATCACCTTACATGTACTTTCTCAGGATGGGGGAGGCGGTGCTTGTTGGTTCGTCCCCCGAGATACTTGTGAGGCTTGAGGGGAGTACCGTGACCGTAAGACCAATCGCCGGGACAAGAAGACGGGGCAGGACAGAGAAAGAAGACATGGCACTTGAGAATGAACTGAAGGCAGATCCAAAGGAAAATGCAGAACATATAATGCTTGTAGATCTCGGGAGGAATGACGTGGGCAGGGTCTCTGTGATGGGAAGTGTCAAGGTTACAGAACTCATGGGGGTTGAAAGATATTCTCATGTAATGCATCTGGTCTCTAATGTGGAAGGTATACTTGATAATGGGAATGATACATATGATGTGATGAGGGCATGTTTTCCGGCAGGGACAGTCTCTGGTGCACCTAAGATAAGGGCGATGGAGATAATCGAGGAACTTGAGCCTACAAGAAGGGGACCATATGCCGGGGCAGTTGGCTATATCAGTTTTTCCGGGAATATGGACACATGCATTACAATACGGACAATCCTAATAAATGATGGAAAGGCATATATTCAGGCAGGGGCAGGAATCGTGGCAGATTCTGACCCTGAAAGAGAATATATCGAGACGGTAAATAAGGCAAAAGGCATGATGAAGGCAATAGAGATGGCTGAAGAAGGATTAAGTTAAAAGTTTAAAGTTTAAAGTTGAGAAACCTTAAAATGAAAACTGATAAGAAGATAAAAGAGGGAACATAACTTTTATGTTATTGATGATTGATAATTATGATTCCTTTACTTATAACCTTGTCCAGTACCTCGGTGAGATGGGTGAAGACCTGAAGGTTGTAAGAAACGACAAGATAACAATTGAGGAAATAGAGAGTCTTAATCCTGAAAGGATAGTTATATCACCAGGTCCATGCACTCCAAATGAGGCAGGGATATCTGTAGAACTGATTAGACATTTTGCGGGGAGGATACCGATACTCGGTGTCTGTCTCGGGCACCAGAGTATTGGTGCCGCATTTGGTGGCGATATAGTCAGTGC
>JBFLZU010000012.1:7719-9786 GCA_040756155.1 Nitrospirota bacterium
GAGGTAAACAGAGATGATTAGAGAAGCAATAGCAAAGGCTATAGATAGAATAAATCTCTCAGAGTCCGAGATGGTAGAGGCTATGAAAGAGATAATGGAAGGAAATGCTACACCTGCACAGATATCTTCCTTCCTCACAGCATTGAGGATGAAGGGTGAGACAGTTGAGGAGATAACTGGCGCTGCAAGGGTGATGAGAGAAAAGGTAACCCGACTCAATGCACCTGAAGGAACGGTCGATACATGCGGAACAGGTGGTGATCTGTCACATACATTTAATATCTCTACTACTGCTGCATTTGTCGTTGCAGGTGGGGGGGTGCCTGTGGCGAAGCATGGAAACAGGTCTGTATCAAGTAAATCTGGCAGTGCAGATGTCCTTCAGGCACTTGGTGTAAATATAGAGCTTCCACCAGATAAGGTTGAGAGATGCCTTAAGGAAACAGGGTTTGGTTTTCTATTTGCACCGTTATTTCATCCAGCGATGAAGTATGCTATAGGTCCACGCAGAGAGATAGGCGTGAGGACGATATTTAATGTTCTCGGTCCTGTTACCAATCCATCTGCAACAAAATATCAGGTTCTTGGCGTGTATGATTCAGGGCTTACAGAGACGATAGCGAAGGTGCTTGGAAATCTCGGGGCAAGACACGCCTTTGTTGTCCATGGAGAGGATGGTCTTGACGAGATAACAATCACAGGGAAAACACAGGTATCTGAGTTAAAGGATGGTAATGTAAAGACATATCATATAAGTCCAGATTCTTTCGGCATAAGAACTGGCAGACTGGACGATTTACTGGGAGGAGATGCAGAGGAAAATGCTAAGATTACCCTGAGTATACTTAATGGTGAAAGGGGACTGAGAAGGGACATAGTCCTGCTTAATGCGGCGGCTGCATTTATTGTGGCTGGTAAGGCGACATCATTTATTGAAGGTATAGAACTTGCTGAAATATCCATAGATTCAGGCTCTGCAATAAAAAAACTTGAAGATCTTAAGAGATTTACAAATGATACTTGATGAGATCGTTACACATAAGCGTAATGAGTTGAAGGATAAAAAGATAAGGAGACCGTTTTCTGAATTAAAGAGGCGGGTCATAAACCTTGAAGGTACAAGGGACCTTTCAGGGGCTATATCGAGAGGAAAAGACGAGCCGTTAAAACTCATTGCAGAGATAAAGAAGGCATCGCCATCAAAAGGGGTTATTCGTGAGCGGTTTGAGCCTTCAGAGATAGCGCTGACATATGAGGATTCGGGTGCATCGGCTATTTCAGTTCTGACAGAGAAGAAGTTTTTTATGGGGGATATCGAACATCTATCTGTTGTGAGAAGGATGGTTAAACTCCCTCTTCTGAGAAAGGATTTTATCTTTGATACTTATCAGATATATGAGTCACGTCTTTATGGTGCAGATGCAGTGCTACTTATAGCCGAGATACTCACGAGACAGATGATAGAAGATTTAATCGGAATCTCGAAGGAACTTGATATGGACTGCCTTGTAGAGACACATCACTGGAAGGAGATGGATAAAGCACTTCTTGCAGGTGCAGAGATTATCGGAATAAATAACAGGAATCTTGATACACTTTCTGTTGACATTAATACGACATTCAATCTTATCAAGGACATACCGGATGACAGGGTGGTAGTAAGCGAAAGTGGGATAAAGACCAAGGAAGACATAAAGAGACTGCGTGATTCAAGGATAGATGCAGTTCTCATCGGCACAGTATTTATGGAAGCCGATGATATAGGGAAGAAGGTTGAGGAGTTGATGGGAGTGAAGCCCTGAGAGCAATGCAAAAACTTTATTTCCGTATAATTTCAACTACTTTTTCAATAACTTCTGTGAGCTTTTCTATTTTGAGACTGCCAATTTTATACAAAATGAGATGACTATCTGCAGTAAAAATCCGATTAGGTCTTATATTGCTTCGCTGTTTTAGACTGCCTGTTTCAAAGTCTTTATCCTCAAGTAGAATTGCATAGTTGTCTTTAATGAATTGACTGGTTATTTGACAGAGAATCAGGTCATTTCCTTCTAATGCTGTAATAAC
>JBFLZU010000013.1 GCA_040756155.1 Nitrospirota bacterium
AATCCTGCTGGAATCAGTGTAAACCACGAGGGCATCCCTCTACTTATAAGCCATACAGAGACCGCAATCAGGGTAAGCGCAGCAAGGAGCTGATTTGCTGAGCCGAATATGGGCCATATTGCAAGAAATGCCTGAGTGTATGCGAATGAAAACATTAATGCAACCGAGAGTCCTGCGTTAAATAGATATGACCTGAGAACACGAGGAGGGTTTTTAAAGATGACCGACCATAGTTCTTCGAGGAGATACCTGTTGAGTCTTACTGCGGTATCTAATGTAGTAATGAGAAATCCTTCAACAAGAAGTATCCCGAATATCGCTCCCGCATAGATAGGAATACTAAAACCCTTATCAAGAATGCTCCCCATGCTGAGAGAGAATGCAAGAATAGGGTTAGATTTTCCTCCCTCAGGGAAGACGATCTTTATGTATTCCGTAAACGAAAGTCCTGATGCAACAGCAAGTAAGACCACCACTGCAAGAAGACCCTCGAGCAACATTGCGCCAACGCCTATCCGTTTCACATCAGACTCCCTGCATATCTGTTTAGATGTGGTGCCACCTGCGATTATTGCATGAAAACCGGAGATAGCACCGCAGGCAATAGTGATAAAGAGTATGGGCCAGATGAATCCAAGTCTTTCAATGCCCTCTGTTATACTCAGAGATGGTGCAGTAACTGTGAGTCCTTGTAGTCCACTTGAAAATAGAGAGATAAATAGTGCAATTATCCCGCCATAGAGAATAAAGGAGTTGATAAAGTCTCGTGGCTGAAGCACAAGCCATACGGGTGATCCTGATGCAAAGAAGACATAAATAGAAAGGATTACCATCCAGATTTTCGGATCAAGCACCACAGGATATTCGATACCTACAAATATGGAAGAGATTGCTACTATGACAGCTATTATTGCCACAGAGGTTGTCCTTATGTTAAACCTATACATCAAAAGTCCCATGAGAGGAGCGAAGAGAGTCATAACCACAACAGATGTTGAGGCGATACCACCTATCTGTCCCATTGCTTCACCTGTCCTTGGGTCTTGAACAACCCTTAATATCGTTTGTGAGGCATCAAGTCCAATTGTTTTAAGGTTTACAAGGGAGCCGAGCGCGGTTGCAGTAAGACCGAGAAACGCTGCTGTAACGAGCACAGTCATAGAGAGCGTAAAAAGGATAAAAAGAATAAAACCCCACTTCCCAATAGTTCGGTTCGTTACATCGATGATAGATTTGCCTTTTTCTCTCGTGCTTACAAAGAGTACTGTGTAATCATGGACTGCGCCTATAAGCACAACACCGATTACTATCCATAGCCATGAAGGCATAAACCCATAGATTAAGGCGACAGTGGGTCCGACTATGGGTCCCCCACCAGCAATGGATACAAAATGATGGGAAAAGACAACAGGTGTTTTTCCTGCTACATAGTCCCTCTTATCAGCCATAGCACACGCAGGGGTAGGGTGAGAATCGCTTGCATCAAAGACCTTATCTAAATAGTTGCCATATTTTCTGTAGGCGATGATGAAGATAACAACCGTAACAGCAAGATATGCAAGGATATTCATGACGCTCAAATATATCATATGGAGACTTAAAAAACAATATTGTGTATAGATTTAGAGGCTTTTACGACATTTCTCACATATCATGTGGCTCTTTTAATTGCACCTATAAATGCAATAAATAATATCACAGACAGGCTTGCTGTTACTGCACCGAAATAAAATGTCGCAGATGGTGAGATATTATCCCAGAGCCATCCCCCGATAAAACTTGCAGGAAACATGGCAAGTCCTACCACTGTGTTATAAATACCAAAGGCTGTTGCCTTAAAGTGAGACGGTATTATCGTGGCAAGGAATGCTTTCTGTATGCCCTCTGTTAGTCCCATAAACACTCCATATAACCCGAATAATATCCATATAGCCGTTACGCTGGATGCAGATCCAAAACCATAGTAAAGTATTGCAAATAAGATAAACCCTGAAAGTATAACCCTCTTTTTCCCGAATCTGTCTGCTACAATTCCAGCCGGAATAGCTGATAGGGAATAAATTAAGTTAAATAGTAGATAAATAAGAGGGATCATGACCGATGGAATACCTATCTGTTGAGCCCTGAGTATAAGAAATACATCGCTGGAATTGCCTATCGCAAAGATGCCAGCGATAAAGACAAAAAATTTAAATCTCCAGTCAAAATGTTTAAATGGGTTCGAGGATTCAAGGAGTTGAGGGTTCGAGTGTTTATTTCTTAGGATTTTCACTTGGCCGTCTGACTCCTTGACCCCTCGGCTCCTTTCTTTAATAAAAAAGATGATCAAAAGCACTGCAATTATTCCTGGTATCATGGAGAACCAGAAGACCTTTCTGTAATCATTTGAGAATATCCCGAGAAGGAAAAAGGCGAGCGCAGGTCCGATAACTGCTCCCATTGTGTCCAGTGAACGGTGGAAACTGAATGACCTTGCAAGGAATGCCCTCTCAGATGATTCTGCGATAAGTGCATCTCGAGGCGCTGTGCGGATCCCTTTACCGAATCTATCAATAAAACGAAACCATAAGACATGGTGCCATCCTGAGGCAAGGGCAACAACAGGTCTGCTTAAGGCAGATATGCCATACCCAAAAATCATAAGCCATTTCCGATTCCCTATTTTGTCAGAAAACCAGCCAGAAAAAACCTTGAGCAAACTGGCAGTTGATTCAGCTATACCTTCAATAAGTCCAATGATGGATTTGTTCACACCAAGGACATTTGATAGAAAAAGTGGGACAATGGGATATATCATCTCAGAACTGATGTCCATGAAAAAACTCACCAGTCCGGTGAAAAATACATTTCTACCAAAACCAAAGAATTTTTTCTCGGTTTTCACTAAAACCCTCAATCATGACAGTTTACCCTTAATTTCAATAAGTTTAGCGCTTAACCTATTTAACTTTTGTGCTGTCTCTAATAGTGCCTGTTTTCTCTCCACAACCTCTTTCTCCCCCTTAGTCCTCTGGTTCATACCCTTTTCTATGGCAGTTGATATACCTTCAATTGTCGCCTCTATTCTCTGAAGCATCTCCCATCTGAAATCAAGTTTGCTTTTATCCAGCCTCTCGGCAAAATCAAACCTGATTCTTCCACCCTGCATGTCTATCATTTCGAGCATGTACTCTTTCATCTTTTTTAGAATGATTTTGTCACCTATGAATTTGGGCAGTGACAGAGTAAATGATGTTGTAAGCACCTCGAGCATTACCGGTTCTTCCTTGAATTTATAATAGAAGGTCGGCTTTACTGTCCATAACTCTTCTGTCTTAAATACCTCAAAGGGGATATCAAAAAGCTCTGAAGAAAACTTGAGAAGGTCATCAATGGTTTCATTTATCTTTGTAATAAACCTGCTGCATATAGCCTCAAAGGCAGAGGCGAGTTTTCCATCTTCCTTTGCCCACCAGTTGTTATATGCATTCTTTACCTCATCAATAATATATTTCTCCAGGACACTATTTAACTCTTTAGATGGAAGTAACTGGTTCTCCTTATAAAAAGATTCGAGACCGACAGTAAGTATGGTGGTTAATTCCTTTTCAAACTTCTCCAGATCTTCATCAAGCCCCTTTTTTACAAGCCTGTTAACTTCGCCATCAAGGAGTATATCGAAATCCTGTTTCTCACGCATGACCTCTTTTTTCTTCTTTTCAAACATTTCTATTTTTACCTTAAGTTCATCAAGCGGTGTGGTCAGTGATCGCATTTCAAGTCCTAACTCGAATATCGCCTGTGATAAAACCCTTAACAAGGTGTTTGATACTGAAATAAGCAAAACCTTACCTTTTTCCTCCATAAGGAATGTGTTTAGTGTCTTTTCAAACGCTGGTAGAAAACTTTTCTCAAGGAGTTCTTTCGACCCTGACAATTTACCATCGAGGGCAAGTTTTGCTGATAGGGGAAATATCCTTACATCGCAATTCATAACATCTTCGATAACCTTTTTTGAGAACTCTATAGATTCATTAAGATCCTCAGGACTAACATAATCAGCCTTATTCTGGAGAAAGAATATCCTGTCAGAGTATTCCCTTACATCTTTCAGAAAATCCAGTTCTGTCTGGCTTACTGGCTGGTCTACAGAAAGGAGGAAGAAAGCGGCATCTGACTTTGGCAAATACTGGTATGCAACATCGGTGTTATGCTGATAAACAGAACCAACCCCTGGTGTATCTATCAATCTAACACCATCTTTAAGATAAGGCGAAGGATAAGTAATAACAACCTCCTTTACATTCTTCTCATTTTTCGGGTTGCCTTTTTCTGTCACATATTGTGGAAGGCTTTCAGGCTTAATTTCACCCATCCTGCCATCATTAAAATATACCCTTATCCTTAATGCCTCTCCATATTTAAGGATTGTTCCAATAGAGGTAAGAGGCACTACCGCCACTGGCAATATTTCTGCGCCTAAAAGTGCATTTATAAAGGTGGTCTTTCCTCGCTTAAACTGTCCGAGAACAACGAGGTTGAAGGTATTACTCTTGACCTTTTCCTTGAGTTCTTCACAGGGACAGCCAGGGATATTTTCTATAATAAACATTGAATCGATACACCTTAAAAGTTCTTCTTTAAGGTATGTATATTTCTTAAGCATTTTACCTCCATTATTTTCGGAAAGAGTTATCTATATGCCATAAACTAAAAAACTCCTACACCCATCTCCTGCCCACTTAATAAGGGGGATTAGGATAGGGTAATAGGAGTTATCAGTCCTGATTAACAAGGACAGTTACGCGAACTCCATCGCCAGGCTCTCAAAAATCCACGAGATTTTTGAGAAGGGTATTGATTTAACAATAATAAAAAATATCCTGAAAGTCAATTAAAATGTATAGTTTTGTTATTGACTCCTATCCACTTATTTGTTAGATTTTTTTATGATTCCATATCTTCTAAGACGCATTCTGACATTTATACCAACCCTTATAGGAATTACACTCATAACCTTCTTTCTGATGAAGGCAATACCCGGAGACCCTGTATTCGGGATAGTCGGT
>JBFLZU010000014.1 GCA_040756155.1 Nitrospirota bacterium
CTGATGAGGAAGGGAAAATTGTTAGTAACTTCACCTTACAGGATAATGGGTTACAACCGATTGATTTTATTAATTAAAAATGATGTGCTGTGAGAACCCAAGACTTGATGAATAAAGGATTGCGACTAAAGAAAAGGAGGTGTTTGAAGTGGTTAATTCAATAAAAGAAGTGAGAACCCAAGACTTGATGAATAAAGGATTGCGACCTCTTACCAACAAAGGGATGATTATTCTCATTCTCTGTGAGAACCCAAGACTTGATGAATAAAGGATTGCGACGTCATCACAATATGCTTTTCCATTCCGATAATGCCACTCATCTTCATGTGAGAACCCAAGACTTGATGAATAAAGGATTGCGACATTACTATTCTATCACTACAGATTTCTCCAACAGGTGAGAACCCAAGACTTGATGAATAAAGGATTGCGACCGATAATTATCGCCAAGGGCATATCCAGCTGCAAGTGAGAACCCAAGACTTGATGAATAAAGGATTGCGACCTTTGGACATTAGAGTGAACCAGTGGAAGTAGGGTAATGGCGTGAGAACCCAAGACTTGATGAATAAAGGATTGCGACTTAATAAACCTAAACCAGTGGTCCTATTATCGGCTCTGTGAGAACCCAAGACTTGATGAATAAAGGATTGCGACGGCACGCCAGAGGCGTGAAGTGAGTTAGTAAGTTAGTGAATTAGTGAATTAGCAAGGAGATGATAGGGCAAAAAATTTCTGCCTAACTCACTAAATCACTTGTGCCTAATTCACTGCTTTAGCCGACTTGATGAATAAAGGATTGCGACGGAAGTCTCGTGAATCGTGTCCGTGATTCGTGACCGTGAAAGGAGTAAGTATGAAAGTAGAAGATTTAGATGTTTTTAAGCTTGCCCACGAACTGGCTCTAAAGATTTATAAAACTACTATGACCTACCCTGAAGTTGAACGCTTTGGATTGACATCTCAAATGAGGAGAGCGTCAACATCAATTTGCATGAATTTAATGGAAGGTGCACATCGCATCGGTAAGAATGAATATAGACATTTTGTAAGCATAGCGAAAGGGTCTTGTGGAGAGTTAAAATATCAACTGATGCTATCCAAGGATTTAGGGTATTTAGATGAAAGCACCTTTTGACATTAAACTGGAACAAGACACCCCCTGGTCCAGAGCTACCAGAAGAGATCGTACAAAAAACATCAGAACGATACAGAGAGATACTCGATATTCTTACAAAGGAATAGAGATTGTTGCCGAATTATTCTTAAAGGAGTTTATCTAAATGTATGTCCCGATGGTAATGTCTACCCAACACCCTGATAATGTCCTGTTGGGGTATGGACAAAATTTGTTTATCCACTACTGGTTGTAATCTGCACTATTATAGCAGATTTTAATTCTGAGGGTTTCAGGAAGAAAGGGACTCTAAATTTAGAATTCTGGACGTTTTCCAGTCCATTTTTGGATATTTCAAACAGTAATAGTGACTTCATAAAATTCTTAGCTTCTGAGAGAAAGCTATCATAACAATAGATTTAAGCTGCGGATATTAACAAAGAAGGCTGCTGTCCTTATTTTACAGATTTAGAGAAAGACTTTTGACACGGTCGCTCTCAATGGATGTTACCTGCTGTTGCAGGTAATTTTTTAAAATTCACGATTCAAGATCTGAATTCTTCTCTATCTTGATCATCTCTATCTCTATGGGTTGCTCCTTGCCACAGTGTTTGCAGAACATTGCATCTTCTTTAATAATCTCAGCACAGTAGGGGCACTTTTTGGTATACCCTTTAGACACTAGAGGTGGAAGCACTACAATGACAAAAATAAGTAACGGAACAATCGCACATAGTATAAACCAACATACTGGGCTGCGACCCTTTCTTCTGGCTATAATGCCGCCTACAATACCTGCAATGATAAGCAGTAAGACATATCTGAGCAACGGGATTCTCTACCTTAATTTATCCTCACACTTTCAGAAAGTGCGAGGATTTATCTCTTCTGTATCTCACCTACGCCGATAAATGGTACAGCCCCACCACCTGTAACCTGAGGGAGTATCCCATTCCATTTATCTATAGCCTTGAGATTGGCCTCCACCCTTCTAAGCTCTATAAGATCTTGTGAAATATTTGCCCTTTGTAGCCTCAATGCCTCTGCCTCTGCCTTTGCTGCTGTAACCTTCTGATCTGCCTCTATCTTTATCCTCTCCAGGTCTCTCTTTGCCTTTAGTGCAAGCTGTTCTGCTGTCTGCTTAGCCTCAATAGCCTCTGTAAAAGCCTTGGAGAAACTGAAAGAGACAATAGAAAATGCATCAACTGCTATGTTGTGTGTCATAAGTCTTTCAGCAAGGGTTGCTCTCATTGCCTCGCTTACTGCTGGTCTCTCTGTTATAAGTTGTTCTGCTGTGTATTTGGCTGTCACAGCCTTCATTACTTCTTGTATCGCGGGGTCTATAATACGCTCTTTGAAGTGTATCCCAATGGATTGATAAACAATATTTGTTTTATCAGGTATTATATGATAGTTAAGTGCAACCGATGAGCTTACCTCCTGAAGATCAGACGAGGCAGCTGCAGCATCAGTCACTACCTTCTGAACCTTGACATCCATCGGGACAACCTTCTGCACTATAGGTATCCTGAAGTGCAGCCCTTCTCCAAGCACATTCTCCTGAACAGCACCAAAATTAAGGACAACCCCTCTTTCACCTGCCCCAATCTGAATCCATGGCTTCAAAAACAGGAAAAACACCAGAATTGTTCCAATAATCAGTGCCAGCCTCATGGGGACTTTCTTCAGTGCAGACTGCATTACCTCCTTAGCCCTGTAAACATCTCTTTCATCCATTATACTACCTCCTTTTAATTTTACTATACCAAAAGAGTTACCTAATTAGTATGCATTAACAACTGTTCGTTTATCCTGCTTGATCAACCTCTTTTATATTTTTATAAAGTTCAAAAGACTTTTAATGCTTTTTAATAACTGTTCAGTAACTTGTGTATATATTTCAGTGGTTTTTGAACTGTTGTGGACTAATAACTTCTAAATATACCTAAGATTTACTCCACTGTCAAGCAGATGAGTTGCAAATGGATGCCTTTATGCAGGCGTTATCAAAGATTTTCTGAATTGTTCGTGCTGTTAGATGTCTTTTTTCATTCATGCTTGGAAATAACCATATCTGCGGCTTATATTTTCTCCTATTCCCTGAGTGCCTTTAAAACATTTTTTGACAGCAATGTATAACGATCCTTTCTTCCTTTATCGCCCCTCACATGAACCAACATTCTTTTATTCTCAACGCCGTTAGATGTTTACCATCTAACGGGATCGATATCCTCTAATTTCAATCTTACCACTTCCCCAGCCCTTAATCCCGCAGAAAATATACAAGCATCAGGATTACCTACTGTTTTATAACTGTATTTTCTTGAAATAAGTTCTCTTCTCAAGTCCTCAAAAGCCCCCTCACCTTTTCCCTCTCCCGGAAGGGGAGAGGGGATTTTATTCTTCATGGAGAATTAAGTCCTTGAAATGAATTTACACAAAAGTTTGAACGACCACAGTAACGTAGTATGATAGATTTCATTTGACAAAACTTTCAATATTCAGTTAAAAATATCGGGGATATTTATGAACACAGGTATTGTCTTAAAGACTGAGATGCCTGATGTCGGTATACCACGACATGGCAAGGTCAGAGATATTTATGAGTTAGAGGATGAGTATCTATTAATTGTCGCTACAGATAGGATATCTGCGTTTGATGTAGTTCTGCCAAATGGCATACCTCAAAAAGGAAGGGTGCTTACCCAGATATCCATTTACTGGTTTAAGCAGATGGAAGATATTATCCCAAATCATCTCGTTGCTACTGAGGTAGAGGATTTTCCTGAAATACTTCATAAGTATAAGGATATACTTAAAGGCAGGAGTATGCTTGTAAAAAAGGCAAAGGTTCTTCCTGTTGAATGCGTTGTGAGAGGATATCTATCTGGTTCAGGCTGGAAGGAATACATGGAAAAGGGGACAGTCTGTGGCATAGAATTAGCGGAAGGGCTCAGAGAATCCTCTAAACTGGATAAGCCAATCTTTACACCAAGCACAAAGGCAGAGGAGGGACATGACATTAGCATATCCTTCGATGAAATGGTAAATATCGTAGGTAATGAAATGGCAGAGAGACTTAGAGATATAAGCCTGAGGATATATTCAAAGGCAAGGGATATGGCAGAGAAAAAAGGTATCATCATTGCAGATACAAAGTTTGAGTTTGGTATTTATGATGGCGAACTGATATTGATTGATGAACTATTAACACCTGATTCTTCTCGTTTCTGGGTGATGGCGGATTACCAGCCTGGCAGAAGTCAGGACAGCTTTGACAAACAGATAGTAAGGGATTACCTCTTGACATTAAACTGGAACAAGACACCCCCTGGTCCAGAGCTACCAGAAGAGATCGTACAAAAAACATCAGAACGATACAGAGAGATACTCGATATTCTTACAAAAGAATAGAGATTGTTGCCGAATTATTCTTAAAGGAGTTTATCTAAATGTATGTCCCGATGGTAATGTCTACCCAACACCCTGATAATGTCCTGTTGCCATTCTTTGCAGAAAGCCAGGACATGTCGGGAGATGACGAAATACAGGAGGCTTATTATGCCTTCTCACATCTTGGTTGTGATGAACAGATGTGGGACTGCGAAGGCAAAGAGGTAGACGACTTTGTTGTAAGAAAACTACTCACAAAATACAAGCATTTCTTCTATGAAAGAACTCTGGGAAAGGATGCTTTTCTGACACTCAGGGTACCTAATCCTGATATTGAAAAAGAAGAAGCAAAGATTCTCATTGAAACCCTTGAGAGCATTCCACGATCTTGCGATGCAGCAAGGTTGTTTTATGGAGAGGAGATTCCGCCTATCTTCGAGATAATTTTGCCAATGACAACTTCTGCGGAA
>JBFLZU010000015.1:0-15133 GCA_040756155.1 Nitrospirota bacterium
CCATAACCACCTCCTGCATTCCGTAGACAACGGACTTTATGTCCGTTGATTTTTCTAAATCAACGAGGGTAAACCTCGTTGCCTACCAACTTATCGCGTAATCCTATTGTTAGCAACTACTCACTGTTCACTATGCACTGTCGTTTTAGATTACTACTTCCCCCCTCACCTTTGCAACTATTTCATCTGAGATATTCTTAGGTGCTTCTTCATAATGGGAGAACTGCATTGTGTATGTTGCTCTTCCCTGACTCTTTGACCGCAAATCTGTGGCATAACCAAACATCTCGGACAGAGGCACCAAAGCCCCTATTATATGTGCACTCCCACGCATTTCCATCTTTTGTATTTTGCCTCTCCTCGAATTCAGATCTCCTATAATATCACCCATGTATTCTTCAGGGACTACCACTTCGATAGACATCATTGGCTCCATGAGCACAGGATTTGCCTTTGCGAGTGCGTCCTTAAAAGCCATAGAACCTGCGATCTTAAAAGCCATCTCTGAAGAATCAACCTCATGATATGTTCCATCATATAAAATTACTTTAACATCAACAACTGGATAACCTGCAAGTATACCATTTTCTGATGCCTCTTTTATACCTTTTTCTACGGCAGGTATATATTCCTTTGGAATGGCACCACCAACTATCTTATTTTCGAATTCAATTCCTTTCCCGCGCTCTATCTCTATACATACATGCCCGTACTGTCCCCTACCACCTGTCTGGCGGACAAATCTACCTTCTGTTTTTGATTTGCCTCTTATGGTTTCTCTGTATGCTACCTGAGGTTTACCAACATTTGCATTCACATTGAACTCACGCATCAGTCTATCAATAATGATTTCGAGATGTAACTCTCCCATTCCAGAGATTATAGTCTGTCCTGTTTCTGTATCTGTTGTTACTTTGAATGATGGGTCTTCCTGTGCAAGTTTATTTAAGGAAATCCCTAATTTTTCCTGATCTGCCTTTGTTTTTGGCTCAATTGCTACAGAAATAACAGGTTCAGGAAACTCCATTGTCTCAAGTATTATAGGGTGGTTCTCAGTGCAGAGGGTATCACCTGTTATTGCATTTTTAAGGCCTACAGCAGCAGCAATATCACCAGCGTATACCTCTTTGATTTCTTCGCGTTTATTTGCATGCATCTTAAGTAAACGTCCTATGCGGTCTTTAGTGTTTTTTCTCGTATTATAAACATAGGAACCTGTGTGGAGTTTTCCTGAATAGACCCTGAAGAATGTAAGCTGTCCTACAAAAGGGTCACTCATTATCTTGAAAGCCATCGCAGAGAATGGTTCATCATCGCTCGTCAGCCTCTGTACCTCATTACCTGTCCTTGGGTCTATTCCTCTAACTGGTGGTATATCAAGTGGAGAAGGGAGATAATCCACCACGGCATCGAGAAGTAACTGAATACCTTTGTTTTTGAATGCTGCACCACAAAGCACAGGGGTAATTTTCATTCTTATTGTTTCTCTCCTTATGGCTGATTTTAACTCATCTACCGACAACTCTCTGCCACTTAAGAATTTCTCCATCACTACATCATCAAATTCTGATAGAGATTCTATCATTTTTTCTCTGTATTCAACCGCCATTCCCATGAGGTCTCCTGGGATTTCATCCTCTATAAATTTTGCACCGAGTGTTTCGTCATCAAAGTAGATTGCCTTCAGCCGTACCAAGTCTATCGAACCCCTGAATTTTTCCTCTTTGCCTATAGGTATCTGAAGTGGCACAGGGTTAGCACCGAGCCTCTCTACCATGGAGTTCACACTCTGAAAAAAATCCGCTCCACTACGATCCATCTTATTCATAAATGCAATTCTTGGAACATCGTACCTGTCAGCCTGACGCCATACAGTCTCTGATTGTGGTTCAACACCTGCTACAGAGTCGAAGACTGCTATGACACCATCCAGTACTCTGAGAGACCTTTCTACTTCTATAGTAAAATCTACATGCCCAGGGGTATCTATAATGTTTATCCTGTAATCCTTCCAGAAACATGCAGTAGCAGCAGAGGTTATAGTTATTCCTCTTTCCTGTTCCTGAGGCATCCAATCCATCACGGCTGTTCCTTCGTCCACTTCCCCCATCTTGTAAGAGACCCCTGTATAATAGAGAATCCTTTCCGTTGTGGTTGTCTTTCCAGCATCTATATGTGCCATTATTCCGATATTTCGGCTTTTCTCTAAAGGTATGATTCTCGGCAATGTTTAATTCACTCCTTACCATCTATAGTGAGCAAAGGCTTTATTTGCTTCTGCCATTCGGTGCGTGTCTTCCTTCTTCTTTACTGATGCACCGGTATTGTTAAATGCATCAATTAGTTCAGCAGACAGCTTTTCTTCCATAGCCTTCTCACTCCGTTTACGAGAATAGGCGGCTATCCAGCGTAATGCAAGAGCCAGACGGCGGGCAGGTCTGATATCTACAGGAACCTGATATGAGGCTCCACCGACCCTTCTTGATTTGACCTCAACGGCGGGCTTAACATTCTCAACTGCTGTCTTGAATACCTTGAGCGGGTCATTTCCTGTTTTTGTCTTTATAATATTGAATGCATTGTAGCAGACCCTTTCAGCAAGACTCTTTTTGCCTTTTTCCATTATTATATTAATAAACTTCCCGACAAGTTTGCTATTGTACTTTGGGTCAGGTAGTATCTCTCTTTTCTGTACTTCTTTCTTTCTCGGCATCTCTCTCCTTAACTTATAACTTATGACTTATGACTTATAACTATATTATTTCGGTCTCTTTGCCCCATACTTAGATCTTCCCTGTTTCCTATCAACAACACCAAGTGAATCAAGGGCACCTCTTATAATATGGTATCTAACACCAGGAAGGTCTTTAACCCTTCCACCTCTAATCAGAACAATTGAATGTTCCTGAAGGTTATGTCCTACCCCGGGTATATATGTTGTAACCTCCATCCCATTTGTGAGTCGAACCCTTGCAACCTTTCTCAAGGCTGAGTTAGGTTTTTTGGGTGTAGTTGTATATACCCTTATACAGACCCCTCTCTTCTGAGGACATCTCCTCAGTGCAGGACTCTTTGTTCTCTTTTCAATAGGCGTCCTTCCATTCCTTATTAATTGTGCAATTGTAGGCAATTCAATATCTCCATTCTCTTTTTAGAGAAAAACTTTGCAAATATATCAGAGATGGTTTTTTTTGTCAAGATGTTTAATTACTAATACCCGAATTTCATCCGCATGTAGTAAGCGATAAAAAAGAATAGTACAGCGGCTATGAGCATTGATAACCCTATTCCCCCTCTATAGGCGAGTGTCCTTTTATCTAAATCGAGGAGTAATTTGTTGACACGTTCGTTAATCTTTGTAATAGTCTTTGGCGAAAAAAGAAACAGGATGCCAAAAAATGTAGAAAGTATTCCGAGCATACTGAATATGTATGACCATCTCATTGTACTACCTCCTTCCAGTGTATAAGTCTCAGTCTGTCTGTTTTGACAACAATTGCACGGCGCGAAAACTCCGATGTCCCCTTCCCACTAATAGTAGTTGTTGCTGTAATCCTATCATTATAACCTATATCCTTTCCTGTAATATCCATGATTGCCTCCCAGCAGTTATCCTGCCCTTGCATTCCCCCGGAACCAGCGGTAAAGGTTCCGAGATATACCTTTCCCTGCCCGAAGTTTGAACAGTCTGAATTTGTATCACTGCAAGATATTCCTCCACAACTGATTGCTGATGTGAATGAACAATTCCCACCATATGATGGAGGGTCTGCACTGTCCGCCTTGAAGAGCTCTACTGATGCATTCGATGGTGAACAACCTCTAACAGTAAGGGTGCTTCCAGAGAGGGATATCTGATTTATTACAGGGTAGTCAATTCCATTATTAGGCATACTTGTCTCACTATTGTCTCCATTGTTTGTGGTTACACCATCGTCATTGAAATCAATCCCCATACCCTGACCGCCTGTGCTATTCTGATAGATTGAGTTCTGTTGGATGTAAGTCTCACTTACACTAGAGCCATAAAGAACGATTCCCTTACCATTATTATTTATGGTGCAGTTCTTTATGTAGGCGAATTTTGAACTCGAAATCCATACACCGTATGTTGCATTATTACTTATTGTGGTATTAAGCAACTGGTTCTTGTCTGCATCGGTCTGCACAATAGAATCATGCCAGTAGACTCCTCTGTTATTGTTGGTTATGGTTGAATTCTGGATTGTATTTCTCTTTACATTATCAATCACAACACCATAGTTTGTATTATTTCTTATTGTAGAGCCATCAACGGTAAGGGTCTGAGATGAACTGTATATGCCTGTGTCAGAGCCCTCTATTGTAGTATTCTGAACTGTCGTGGCTGCAGCAGAACCTGAAGTATATAATGCATTTCCTGTAAAGTTCTGCAGTGTCAGGTTATTTATTATTAAATTATTGCTGGATGTATTGATACCTGTAGTAGTGCTGTTTCCACCATTTAATATCAGGTCCTGAAATGTTACACCTCCTACTGAAACAGTAAACGCTGTCCCAGCCGTAGCAAAGTTACTGATAGTATATTTTTGGCCAGCCTGACTCCGTATAATCATACCACTCTTGGGAACAGTATATGTCCTGTTATTTGCGTTGTAGCTTGCTACCCTTAGCTCTATAGTATCGTTAGGGTTGGCTTGACTCAATGCTCTACTCAGTGAACAATTATTACCAACAGAAGTGCAACCACCACTACCCTGACCAGTATCAGGAGCCGTATTGACCACTAACCGTGTCGCAGCGCTGGAGGTGCTGGAAAAGAAGAGTGAAAGTGCAAGCATAAGTAAAAGTGCATAGAACTTAACCGATACACATCTTCTAATTCGACTTCGCTTAACACAAGTCATTTTTAAACTCCCTATTTTCAAATAACCAATGGCCAATTATCAATAACCACTAAAAATAGGTCAGGCATCCTGCCTGATACTGGCATTTATCCGAGGCACGATGCCTCGGCTATTTTCTTCTTAATTCACATATTTATTATAACATTTTCTTAAAAGCAATATGTTCTTACCATGCACGTCATTATCTATACACCGATGCCTCTATCTTCCTCGTTGCTGTAATACTACCTGAGGCAGAGCCTGTTACTGTCATTAGTGCCTGGTTTGCGTATAGTTTTACAGCCCTATCAACGGGGTGTGAGGTAGCGGTTGTCGGGAACCCTGTACTAGGACTTATTGCACCCCTCCTGCAACCCTTTAAGTTTGTAGCATCCTTCTCTGTATAGTCTATATACTCGCTGGCCATCTTAACCTTGCCTGAGTTCGGGAACCCATCGGTTGAATTTACTGGTATAGTCCTTGCTGTTGATGTGATTCCTGATGTGAGATACGTAGCGATATAGACAGGTGTATCCTTACTATGGCTTGTCTTGCTCGTCCCGTGCCGTTCTCTCTGGGCGTTAAGGAAGTTTGTAGCATCTGTATCTGTATAGTCTATCGCTTCATCTTCTATCATGATTGTTCTCACATAAGCCCCATTCGGATCAGGGAATCCTGAGGTTGAATAAACAGGGATGGTTGTGGCAGCCGCACCAATATTTGCCGATAGTTTATTTTGTGTGAGCCATGTTATTGAGTAGGTAAATGTCCCTATGGTATTTCCATCTATATCTTTTACAGCAGGAGGAGTTGGTGGTGAGGCGCTTCCATCCCAGTTCGTCTGCTGGTATAGCCACCTCATCGCCCACTCCCTTCCTGACTCTACTGCAAAGAAGACCTCAGAGGACTTAACCTCTTTGGTTGATACAGTTGTGCTTGTTGCCATCATAGAGACGAACATAGCGCCTAAAAAGCCGAGCACGATTATCAGGAACACCGCAGCAATGAGCGCCGCACCATTTTCGTTTTTACCTTTTGGGGACAGTCCCGAATCTAATCCCTCCTTGCCCCCCTTTACTAAAGGGGGGATGGGGGGATTAAAACAAGTCTCTGATAAATATCCTTGTCTTCGCATCGTTATTCCCCACCTTGAGTGCTACTTCTATATACGCAATCTGATTCACCGTTGAGGTTTCATTCCCATCTATATCATAGTATTTAAACTGGAGGCTCTGGACATTGGTAGCAAGGTTACTCGATGTCCCGTTAAGTGTAAATACGAGTGGGTCACCTGCATTTCCTGACCATGAGAAACTTATCAAATCACCCTGTGAGTCATCTGGTGGATTTGAGATATTGGAACTCCTGAATTCTAAGGTTGTCACCGTGAATGTAGTTATCACTGGTATCCTCGATGGAAGGGGAGATGGGTTATCATCCGCCCTTATCTCCCTGAGTTCCCTCGCTATTCTTTCGAGTGCGGTCTGTCCATGAACCTGGCTCTCTGATATATCCCTCCCTGTTGTGTATGACCTCACCAACTCGGCGATCATAAGAGCAGATATACTGGCGATTATACCGAGTATGATAATAAGTATAACGAGTTCTATTAATGTAAAACCCCTGTTATTGTTCATCGTCAACTATCCGTAACAACTGCTACAAGTCTCACATTATAACTTCCGCCCCATCTGACCGTTACCTGTATAAGTTTATATCCTGTATCTGATCCAGAATAAGTCGGGTTTACGAGGTTTGAATCCACATAGGCGATATCTATCTTCTCCTCAAATTTTTCATAAGGGGATGGAAGTGCTGTCCATGTGCCTTCTCCAACATTTAATGCTATATCTGTATATCCTAACCTCATCTTCATAGCAATAAGCCTCTCAATCCTCTGCTGTGCAAACTCTACCGCCTGTGCTATCTGCACAGGGTCTGCCCCTTTACTGAGCCCTGTCATAAACATCATATAAAAACCTGTAGCGACTATACCAACGATAATCACTGTTATTATCATCTCTATGAGAGAAAAACCCTTTTCATTATTCACTTTATTGCACATACACCATACCTGTCTGAGAGACAACATTTATGCTCTTCTTGCCCCCATTGAGTGTGACTGTAAGTGAGCTATTCGGGACACCCTTACTATCAAACCTCACATAACCGGCAGTATCTACGGTTATGCCATCAAAGACCCCTGTATTAAGGTTTATTATCATAGAGTCATTTGTTTGGGGATCAAGGGCATATGATTCGGATGGGTCTTTTATCCCATTCGTGTTTGCATCGTTAAATATATAGTATCCATTCGGTGATGTCTCAAACTTCACAGCGTATTTGCCTCCTTCACTCATGGATAATTGCTGGGCATACCTTATATCAGCGGCTATTTTATCAGCGGCACCTGCTATCTTCAAATCTGTTACCCTGCTGAGTCTCGGCACAGCAATAATCGCAAGTATGCTTAAGAATATAACAACGACTATAAGTTCTATTAGGGTAAAACCTCTTGTATCCATTGATTAGATAAATTTTATCATAGTCTTAATAAATGCACAATATATCAAATCCTATTCGGTAGACAACGGACTTTATGTCCGTTGATTTTTTTCTATCCTGTAGATTTTTTTCTAAATTCAACGAGGGTAAACCTCGTTGTCTACCAAAAATTTGACAGACAATTTAATCCCTCTTTGATATAATATGCAGTGATATGAAAAGAATAAGGTTAACAGAAAAGGTAAGGGCAGCAGGTTGAGCTGGTAAGGTAGGTCCGTCGGACCTCGAAGAGATATTAAAAGAACTGAGGCAACCCTCTGACCCATGTGTGATTCTCGGTCCTGGAGATGATGCGGGTGTATACTGTCTAAATGACTCAGATGCCTTAGTTCAGACAGTAGATATTATTACGCCAGTTGTTGATGACCCCTATACCTTTGGTGCGATCAGTGCCGTTAACTCGATGAGCGATATATACGCAATGGGTGGAAGACCTATCTCCGCTCTTGCTATTGCTGGATTTTCTTCGTGTGATTATGAGCCATGGGTGTTGAAGGAGATACTGCATGGGGCAGTGGATAAACTCACAGAGGCTGGTGCGAGCCTCATCGGAGGTCACAGCATAGAGGATAAGGAACTCAAGTTCGGTCTATCAGTAACAGGTCTTATCCAGAAAGACCATATCCTCAAACTGACAGGGGCAGAGGCCCAAGACATATTAATCCTCACCAAACCACTCGGTTTCGGGATTCTTACAACTGCTCTTAAAGGTCAAGTTCTTTCAGAAGAGGATATTAATGATGCCATTAAGTGGATGCAGACATCGAATTCTACAGCCTCTATGATTGCTGTGGAGGTTATCGCCCATGCGGTAACAGACATAACAGGATTCGGACTCATGGGACATGCTTTAAATATGGTGAGGGATTCCCGTGTAGATTTCATTATACATAAAAACAGATTGCCTGTGCTCAGTCAGGTAAGGGATATGGTAAATCGTGGTATGGTTCCTCAAGGGGCGTATAATAATTTCGAGTATGTCAAACCGTCTGTGGACTTCCCTGAATCTTTCTCAGAGGAAGATGCCCTCATACTCTGTGACCCACAGACATCAGGAGGACTGCTCATTGCTATCCCAGAGGGTTCTTTGGATAGATTCCAAAAGCTTGCCAAAGAGAAAGGCGTTTCCTTCTGGATTATTGGAAAGGTTGTTGAAGGGAATTCGAGGATTAAAGTAGTTTAAAAGGTCCTCTCCATTTCAAAGGCATCCTTTATGAGCTCAATCTTATGACCTTTGCTATTCTGTGTCTCTGTGATTGAGATAACATCAAATCTACAGGGTGTATCCTTTATCCTTTTTCTCGCAAGAAAGTGTAAGGCTGATTTCGTTAACCTCAGTCGTTTTTTTGAGTCCACAGAAATTTCTGGGGGACCGAACTCCTCTGACCTTCTATACTTGACCTCGATAAATGATATTGTCCCTTTATCGAGTGCTACAATATCTATCTCTCCGTAAGGGCTTTTATAATTCTTTTCGATTATTCTGTATCCACGCTTTTTAAGGTATTTCTCTGCTACATCTTCTCCACTTTTGCCTATGAATATAGTCGAGAGTTTCACAGTACCTCCGAGATTACGGGGACAGTCTGAGACAGTCCCCTTCAATTATTATTTGCTATCAATATTGTAGCCCCTTTTTAGTTTATGCTGGCAGCGGCTTCTTCACCTTCTTAGTTTTCCAGATTATCCACATGAATGACACAGCAACAAGTCCGAAAAACATTAAGGCTACGAAATACGAACTCTCCACTATATAAACAAATCCTACAATATAGCTTATTAAAAATAGAATTCGTTCGAATATATTCAGTTTTCTAAGAAAGAAATTAAAAATAACCGCCGAAAGAAGATATATTAATAAAATTGAAACCAAAGTCCAGTAAATCATTGCCAATGATATATTAGGAAAATCAAGAAGTTCCTTGTGATAAACATAAATAAAAGGAACAATATATGTAGGTGTCACAATTTTCAACGCAGTTATGCTGGTTTTTACAAAACCTGCATTAGCAAGTTTACTGGCTGCCAGCGAAGCGACAGCGACCGGGGGAGTTAAAGATGAGAAGATCGCAAAGTACATAATAAAAAAATGAGCCGCTAAGCCTTTGAACCCTGCTTCTGCCATAGATGGTATTAGAAGCAAGGCGACCATTAAATAGGCAACGGGTGTCGGTAATCCCATACCCCCAATAAGTGAAAGAATCATACAGGCAAAAAGGATAAACAGTGCACTTTCCGGAAATAACTTCGCCAAAAAAACACCCACCGAACCAGTTAAGTTTGTGGTCGTTGCCATCTGTGCGATAGGACCGATCGCAATGAGGAGCAGACTCAGCGTTACTACGATTTCATAGCCATTTTCAAAGGCTTCCATAAAGTTTTTAAACTTAGGTCGAAACCTTTTAGATCGAAAGAACATTGTTATCAATACAAAAACTGAACCTATAATACCAGCTATACCTGGTGAGATGTAGAGTAAAAGTAACACCAAAACCACACTAAAGGCGATGAGAAAGGTAGGAAGAAGATTGTAAATAGCGCCCTTGTCAATAGGTTCATTTAGATATCCATATCCTCGTACCTTCGCTATATGCAGGATGGCGATCGTCACTCCAAGCAGATTTAGTATGGCGGGTAATACAGCAGCCAATGCCACCTTTACATATGGAATACTGAGAAATACTGCGATTATGAATGCCGACAATCCCATAATAGGGGGCATAATTTGTCCATTATTTGAGGCAGTAGCTTCGATGGCTCCTGCAAATTCAGGCTCGAACCCCTTTTTCTTCATCATGGGTATGGTTAACTGTCCTGTGAGCATAACGTTGGAAACGGCGTACCCCATTACCGTTCCTGTCATGCCACTGCCAATGATTGCAGGGAATGCCGCTCCTCCTTTGATGCGGTTTCCCACGACTTTTCCCATCTCTATCACGAGGGGAAGCATCCCAGTTCCAAACAGCAAAGTCGCAAATAAGACCAGGAAGTACACCTGATCTGCAGCAATTGGCACCATCCAGAATAGGCCTCCGATTGTGTCCATACCCAGATAACTCATCACGAATTTAATCTTCAATGGCGCATGTGTAAATGGAGGTGGGAGGAGATGACCCCAGAAAAAATAAGCTACTGAAATTGCAATAACTATACTGAGGACTCCACCCCAGTGAAACCAGTTTAAAAGTATGAGCGATATAATTAGAAACCATCCCACTACGAGATCCTGGTCTGTAATAAAGGGGGCGATTTCCTCAAGGCGGGTCGCATTGAAAGCGAGGTATGTGACTGTTAAAATAGCAATGATTGAAGCGATGATTACAAAGGACAATTGAAACCAAAACCGAAAGCCGACACCTAATTTTTCGTTACTCAGTGCTGCTTTTAGAGCTAGTAATCCGGAGAGCACCACAATCCCTAAAATGAACATGGACTGATAAAATCCAATATCTTGAGGATAAAAAGCGCTTCCTAACATATAAAATGTAAAAATCGTTCCCAATAACAAGATTAATTTGCGGGTAAAAAAAAGAACCTTCTCTTTCATTATTTACTCACCCTATCATAATATTCATAATATTGTTCATTTAATGAACTATATTAGTTAAGTGAAACCTCCCGTCATTTTTTGACGGGAGGTTTCACTACAATACCCATGTTGTGACTGTTACCTTACCTAAGGTATTCTGAAATTACTGGTTTAAACTTTTTTCGCAGATCCCATAGACCCAACTCTTTAAAGGCTCTGATGGCGCCAGGATGGGTGTTCTCTTCGGATAAGCCATTGAGCATCTCTGTGGGTGTAACAATGGTCCAGTAGGTATGTGAAGCTTTCAATGTAGGACCGATTGTCGCAACAGCCTTGACAAACTGGTATGCTAATTCTTCTGGAAAACTCTCATGAGCGACATTATATATACGATCTGCCCCGACGTATAAGTCGATTTTTTGCTTCGGTAAGGTTCTTGCAGGGATCTTTATTATCTGAGTAACTGTTCCAAATTCTCTGTTTATCTTTTCATAAACCGCTCGGTCAGGTGTAAGATAAAAGATGTCCCGCCCCGCTGCATCTAAAATCAGCTGCATACCTGGAATAGTATAGTTTTTTTGATCATGACTGATATAAACACCAGTCACCATCCCATCGATCTTACCAGCTAAAAGCTCATCTACTGCTTTGGCAGGACCCAGAAAATAAATCTTTGTGTTTTCAGGCGTGATACCATGTTTTGCCAGTAGAATATACCCATTCATACCCCAACAGCTCTGCCCGCGAAGACCTAAGCCGATTCTTTTTCCCTTTAATTGCTCTATTGATTTGATTTCAGGGTTTAATGTCTGGAAGAACATACCATATGTGCACAGGCCTTCGCTGTAAAGGATCTTCCATCTGTTTTTTATAGGCTCCTTAAAGAAGGGTTTCACCTCAGGTTTATCAGCGTGAGCAGCTAGCGCCACAACATCGTCTTCTGTAGAAAATATCGTATGTTTCCACAGATCTTTGCTCTTTGCCATCTCTATCAAATTATAGTTGTAACCAGGGGTTTCCTGTGAATTCAGGTGAAACGGAAGGTCCTTTCTCTTGATCACCGTCTCTAATAAAATGTTACCTTCTATAGCACCACAACCCATAGGACAAAGTAGCATGTTAATTTGCGGTTTCTTTTCGGCAGCTTGTGCTATACTTGAGAGCGTAACCGTTCCAGCTAAAAGCGTAATTATCAGCAGCGTAATTGAGAATATGAACAGTTTATTTGAATCTTTTTTAAACATAATCTCACCTCCCCTTTTATCTCTAAAAACTGCTACCCTCCCTTCTATTACGCACTTTGTTGTAACTTAGATTTTAGAATCACCTCCTTTCAAGATTGTGTTTCCACTACCTCCTTTTATTTTTATTTTATTACTTATTTAATCCAATGTCAAATAAAACAACTGTTGTTTTTAGTGCTGGGGTTATATATAATTTCAATCATAAGGAATGGAGGTTTGGTAATGATTCCAACGATTGAATGGAGAGACGGGGTAGTCAGGATGTTAAATCAGACAAAGCTTCCCCTTGAGGTTTCCTATGTAGATTGCAGAGACTACAGAATGGTTGCAGAGGGAATTAAGAAACTCTGGATAAGGGGTGCGCCAGCAATAGGTATTGCAGCTGCAATGGGTATTGCCCTCGGTGCTCAGGATATAAAGGCTGATAATTTTGATGACTTTTATAGCAGACTCCTGAAGGTATGCGAATGTCTTGCATCTACAAGACCAACCGCAGTCAATCTCTTCTGGGCTATCGAGAGGATGAAGGAATTCGTAAAGAAACAGAGGGATGAAAAGTTAGAGAGAATAAAAGTGCTTTTAATAGATGAGGCGAAAAGGATACTTCAGGAAGATATAGAGGCTAATAAGACGATAGGCAGAGGGGGGGCACAGTTTATAAAGGATGGAGATACCATACTTACCCATTGCAATGCTGGTTCATTAGCCACCGGTGGCTATGGTACAGCCACTGCACCGATACGTGTGGCATTAGAGCAGGGGAAGCGTATCCATGTATTTGTGGATGAGACGAGACCGATACTACAGGGTGCAAGACTTACTGCATGGGAACTTATGCAGGATAAGATACCTGTTACCCTGATTACAGATAATATGGCAGGATACTTTATGAAGAAAGGCGAAGTAGATCTCACCATTGTTGGTGCTGACAGGATAGCAAGAAATGGTGATGTAGCAAACAAGATAGGAACTTATACATTAGCGGTTCTGTGCAAAGAACATAAGATTCCTTTCTATGTGGCTGCACCAACATCTACGATAGACCTCAGTACTCCTTCAGGCGAACTTATACCCATCGAAGAAAGGGGATCTGAGGAGGTCACACATATATTAGGCAAGGTCCAGATTGCACCTGAAGGCGTGATGGTAAAAAATCCTGCCTTTGATGTTACACCTGCAGAATATATAACTGCGATAATAACAGAAAGGGGCGTCTTTCACCCGGATGAGATAAAAAAGATAGATTCATAGGATTCAAGGAGTCAAGTGGTCAGATCCTTGACCCTTTAACCCTTGAATCCTATCAAATTATTTTACTGCCTTTTTCAATGCCTGCCCCGCGGAGAATTTTGGTACCCTTGTTGCTGGAATCTTTATTTCTGCTCCTGTCCGTGGATTTCTTCCTTTTCTCGCCTTTCTCTTGTGAACAGAGAATGTACCAAAACCAACCAGTGTTACCTTGCCTCCCTTTTTCAAGGTTCCTGTAATAGAACTAATGATTGAGTTAATCGCCTTATTTGCCTCATTCTGACCAATGCTGGCATCCTTTGCGATCTTTTTTACAAGATCTGCCTTTGTCAACCTAATCACCCCCTTTCATTAATATATTCTCTAAAATATGCCCTCTGGAGAATTCTACCTTAAGGTCTACGACCCGTAGGGCAATGCTTTATTTTTAAGCCGTTACAAAATATAAAACCATCTTTTCACGCATTTTGCAAGAGTTTTTTAAATCTTGATTAAAAGAAATATAGTATTATGAAGGGAATGTCAAGTATTTTTATTGTGTTATTCAAAATTTCTCGGTGGTGTGGTATTATAATTTTGCCATGTTAACAAAAAGGATAATTCCATGTCTTGATGTGAGAGATGGGAGGGTTGTCAAAGGCGTAAGTTTCATTAACCTCAGAGACGCAGGCAATCCTGTGGAGAACGCAAAATTTTATGATGAACAAGGGGCAGATGAGCTTGTATTTCTTGATATAACCGCCTCACACGAAAAAAGGAATATTATAATCGATGTTGTAATGAGGACTGCGGAAGAGGTATTCATGCCACTTACAGTTGGAGGCGGGATCAAAACCCTTGATGACATAAGGGCGCTTCTCAAGGCGGGGTGCGATAAGGTCTCAATAAATACATCTGCTGTTGAAAACCCAGAATTTATCAAAGAGGCAGCCAAGAGATTTGGAAGCCAGTGTATTGTGGTTGCGATAGACGCCAAGCGAGTTCGGAGTTCGGAGTTCGGAGTTCGGAGTTCAAAAAACTCCCCACTCTCAACTCCTAACTCTCAACTGAGCTGGGAGGTCTATACACATGGTGGAAGAAAACCAAGAGGTATTGATGCTATTGAGTGGGCTAAGAGGATGGCGAATTATGGCGCCGGAGAGATATTACTTACAAGCATGGACAGGGATGGGACAAAGGATGGCTATGATATAAAACTTACTCGGACTATATCAGAGGCAGTTGATATACCGATAATCGCATCAGGTGGGGCAGGGACACTTGAGCATCTCTACGAGGGCATTGTTGAAGGCAGGGCAGATGCTGTGCTTGCCGCATCAATATTTCACTACAGAGAATATACCATCAGAGAGGCAAAAGAATACCTTAGGAGTCGAGGGGTTGCAGTTAGGTTATAGTGGTTAACGACGATGATAATAAAACAGGTCAGGCATCTCGAATAAAAATGCAAAAAGCAAAAATCAAAAATCCCCCTACAACCCCCCTATTACTCATACCACTCTATCTTATTTTTCGGTACATACCAGTGGATGAAATCATACCAGATGCCTATAGGTGCCTTCTCTACGCCCTTGAACCTTTTGTGGAGTATCGGAAGTGCATCCGGGACATATAAAAATGTATAGGGCTGATCTTCAGCTAATATTGCGTGTATCCTGTGGTATATCTTCTTCCTCTCTTCA
>JBFLZU010000015.1:15233-18812 GCA_040756155.1 Nitrospirota bacterium
TGCCTTCTCTACGCCCTTGAACCTTTTGTGGAGTATCGGAAGTGCATCCGGGACATATAAAAATGTATAGGGCTGATCTTCAGCTAATATTGCGTGTATCCTGTGGTATATCTTCTTCCTCTCTTCAATATTAAATGTCCTCCTCCCTTCAATTAGTAGTCTGTCAACCTCGGGATTATTATAGGATATAAAATTAAACTCACCCTCTTTTGTCTTACTTGAATGCCATATATCATATATATCAGGGTCTCTTGAAAGTGCCCATCCCATGATTACCGCCTCGAAACGCTTTTTGTCTATGAACTCATGAAGGAGTGCCTGCCATTCAAGTATCTTTATTTTTACATCTATGCCGACTTTTTTCAGATTCTGCTGAATTATCAGGGCTGTCTTTTTACGCTCTTCATTGCCTTGATTGGTGAGAATCGTAAAGGCAAAGGGTGTTCCATTTTTCTTTAGCACACCATCTTTATCGAGCTTCCAGCCTGCCTCTCTTAGAAGTAATATAGCCTTTTCAGGATTATATTTATAGTCTTCCACATCAGGATTGAATGCCCATGACTCTGGTGGGAATGGACCTGTAGCAGGAGTGCCGAGTCCGAGGAGAACACCATTGATTATCGCCTTCTTATCTATAGCGTAGCTGATTGCCTGTCTGACCCTTTTATCTGAAAACTTCGAATCAAGTAGATTATATCCTAAGTATGTAAAGCCAAAGGCAGGATAGCGAAACTTCTGAAAGTGTTTTTGAAAATACTCGGTGTTGATCTGTTTTTTATACTGAATCGGTGAGAGTCCCATATAGTCAACGCCAGCCGTCTTCAGTTCGAGAAACATCGTTGCACTATCCGGTATGATACGGAATATGAATCTATCGATGTTTGGCCTTCCCTCAAAATAATTGTCATTAGCCTCAAGAACAATCCTCTGTCCTGTAACCCATTCCTTAAATTTGTAAGGACCTATTCCTACAGGATGCTGATTGAATTCATCTTTATTTATATCCTTTCCTTCAAGGAGGTGTTTTGGAATTATCCCCATTCCCCAGCTCTCCAGTGCGGGTGCGTATGGCTCACTATAGGTAACCAGCACTGTATACCTGTCAATTGCCTCAACCTTCTTTACAGGTCCATAGTTACTGCTGTAGGGGGTAGCAACCTTTGGATTGATTGTTGTTTTATATGTGAAAATGACATCATCGGATGTGAATTCAACTCCATCATGCCATTTTACGCCCTTCCTGAGGTAAAATTTTATCTTCAAGCCATCAGGTGATATATCCCAGGACTCTGCCAGATCTCCAGTAATCTTTATGTCTTTATCGTATTTTGTAAGACCGTTGAATACCCAGCCACTTATCTGACCTGAGGCGCTATCGGATGCAAGCAATGGGGTAAGTCTCTTGGCGTCTGCGAGTGAGGCAACAGTAATCGTATTTGGTTCTTTTATAACCACCTCTTTTTTGGAACAACCAGAGATGGCGGTAAGAATAATAATAAACCATACGAGCCTTAACATTTACTACCCCACCAGAAAGCCCCACCCTTTGGGCGGGGTGGTTTACTTTTTCAAAGGTGTGCTTTCCTGCGGGCTTTTCTGTGGTCCTTGAGGGACTGCTCCGCTCTGTGTTTCTGGGGCTGTGTCTGCCTTTGGCGTGACAGGACCTTTCTGTTCAACTGGCTGTGAAATTGGTGCCTCAGTCTTTTCTTTTGATACTATCGAGCCCCTTTTGGAGGACATTACAGCGAGGGAAAGAGATGTAAGCATGAATATAATTGCAGCAACGGTAGTGATTTTGCTAAGCAGACTCGTTGCACCACGACTCCCGAATATTGTATGGCTTGAACCGCCACCGAAAGCAGCACCTACATCAGCTCCTTTGCCCCTCTGTAGCAATACTATAAATATCAGAGCAAAAGAAACGATTATATGAAGGACAATTAGAAACGTATACATACAAACTCCTACATAACCTTAAAATTAACAATCCTGACAAAGGATTCAACCTTGAGACTTGCTCCCCCTACAAGAACACCGTCAATCTCTGGTTGTGCCATAAGGCTATCTATATTCTCAGGGGTAACGCTCCCACCGTACTGTATTCTTATTTTACGGGAATAGTCTTCACCATAATTATCCCTAAACCATTTTCTTATGAATATATGCACCTCATTCGCCTGTTCCGGGGTTGCTGTCTTACCAGTTCCTATCGCCCATATAGGTTCATAGGCGATTACAATATCATCTCCACTAATGCCATTAAGACCTGCTGTGAGTTCTCGTTCAATTACATTTAGCGTTTTGCCTCCCTCCCGTTCCTTCAATGTTTCACCAATACAGACAATTGGTATCAGTCTATGCCTTAGGGCAGCCTTTATCTTTCTGTTTACAGATTCATCATCTTCAGCGAAATACTGTCTTCTTTCTGAATGTCCTATTATAACATAACTGCACCCAATATCTTTCAACATAATAGGTGATACCTCTCCAGTGTAAGCTCCTCTGTCTTCCCAGAATATGTCCTGTGCAGCAAGTTTTATATTGCTCCCTGAGAGCATCTCTGAAACCACATAAAGGGCTGTAAATGGAGGAGCCAGAACAACATCTGCGTGATTCTCTCCAATGAGAGGAATCAGACCACTAACCAGTCCTCTTGCTTCATCTATGGTGTTGTTCATCTTCCAGTTTCCAGCAATAATCGGAGTCCTCATGACTCTTTAGTGTATTTCTTAAGGTAGATATGTGTCAAGCAAAAAAGGGTTGTATATAACCTATGGATTTTTTATAATTCTTCTTAGGATAGGTGAGTTATGATATTAGTCTCTGTATGTGGAGCACATAGCGGTGTAGGAAAGACAACCCTTGCATCGATACTCCTTAAGAGACTTGAAGGTTTCTCTGCGATAAAGGTTACCCGTACAAAGCTGTTTAGTTCCATCATCACAGATAAAGAATTGATAAGAAAAAGTGGAAAAGACTCTGCAGTTCTAAAAGAGAGTGGAGCAGAGACGGTAGTCTGGGTAAAATCCTCTTACAGGGATATGAAGGAAACGATACCAAAGGCATTGGGAATTATTCGGGACTATAGGGGTGTGATTATAGAAGGAAATAGCCCTATAGAATTTTGCAGTCCATCCCTGATAATATTCGTTATAGATGAAATGGTTAATGATATTAAGAAGAGTGGGCTCAAGGCACTGAAGAAGGCAGATATAGTGGTTTTAAATTCTAACACCACTGAGAGAGCCATGGAAATAAAAGAGAAGATTAAAAGGCTAAATGATAGTGCAGAGATATTTACGATTAACCTTCAAACAAAAACTGGTGAAGTAGATATGATGCTTTTGTCCGTAATGAGTCGTCTGGGAGTGAAAGTATAGGGGACTTCGTCGTGAGCTCAGTCGAACGATGGAGGGGAAGGTGGACGAAAGGAAGGTTCATTATGACTGAAAAATTTAAAAAGGCACTAAAGGAGTTAGCTAATGATAATAAGATAACATGCCACCAACTAAGGCAGTTGGCAGAAGAGAAGAATGTCTCTTACAGTGATGCCGGCAAGACAGCAAATGAACTCAAAAT
>JBFLZU010000015.1:18912-22346 GCA_040756155.1 Nitrospirota bacterium
AATTTAAAAAGGCACTAAAGGAGTTAGCTAATGATAATAAGATAACATGCCACCAACTAAGGCAGTTGGCAGAAGAGAAGAATGTCTCTTACAGTGATGCCGGCAAGACAGCAAATGAACTCAAAATTAAGATTATTGAATGTGAACTCGGGTGTTTTTAATGAATATAATATTTTTTAATATAGCCCTTTTCATGTATTTTATTGCCTCAGTTCACTGCGCTATTGCCCTCCTCAAAACAAGCACAACTATCACGAGGACACTCACCATAATGACAATAATAGGCTTTCTTTCGCACACTGCCGCTATCGTCACCAGGTATATCGAGGCAGGTCATATCCCGATAACAAATCTCCATGAGGCTACCTCTTTTTTTTCATGGTCGATAGTATTTGTCTTCCTTATAATAGAAACACGGTATAGAATAGGGTTACTTGGTCCCTTTATACTGCCTGTAGCATTTATCTTCATGTTTTCATCGTCAATGCTTCCGAAGGAAATCAAGCCACTTCTTCCGGCGCTTGAGAGCTTCTGGCTCGGGATACATGTGGTATTTGCATTTCTTGGAGATGCCTCATTTGCAATAGCCTTCAGTGTTGGTATCATGTATCTACTTCAGGAGCGACAGCTTAAAAGAAAAAAGATTGGCAGTCTATTTAAGAGAATGCCGTCTCTTGAGGTACTTGATGAAATAAACTATCGTGTAATCTCGATAGGTTTTCCATTGCTGACAATCGGTATAATAACAGGTTCTATATGGGCAGATACCGCATGGGGGTCATACTGGAATTGGGATCCGAAGGAGGTATGGTCACTTATAACATGGATAATTTATGCCCTTATAATCCATGCGAGATTAAGGGCAGGGTGGAGAGGAAGAAAGGCTGCGATACTTTCAATAATCGGATTTATGTCTGTTTTGTTTACATTCCTGGGTGTAAACCTGATATTGAAGGGATTGCATGTGTTTGATTAAGCCGTGTCCTGTTTCTCGTTGCCCGTGCCTGTAAATGGTATGGAAACGGTCACGGATCACGGTCACGGATAATGAACATACTCGTCATAGGTCTTAATCACAAGACAGCAGATGTTGAAATAAGGGAGAAATTCTCTTTTCCTGAGGCAAGCCTTACAGAGGCATTACTCTCTCTGAGAAATTTCTCTCAAATTGATGAATGTATTATCCTCTCTACCTGCAACAGGGTTGAAATATATGCGTGGGTAAAAGATAAGGACGCCGGTATTGAAGAGATAAAGTCATTCCTTTCAGGATACCATGATATTCGCCGGGAAGACTTTGAGGATGCACTTTATATTTATAACGATGCTACTGCTGTGAGGCATATCTTCAGGGTAGCCTCCAGTCTTGACTCTATGGTTGTCGGTGAGCCACAGATACTCGGACAGATGAAAGATGCATTTGAGCGGGCACTTGAAGCAAAAACCTCAGGTGTTATCTTAAACCGTTTAATGAAGAAGGCGATTTCGGTTGCAAAAAGGGTAAGGACGGATACAAAGATAGCAGAAAATGCCGTATCCATAAGCTTTGCCGCTGTTGAGCTTGCAAAAGGTATATTCGAGGACTTAAGCAGTAAGGTCGTTATGCTAATGGGTGCTGGAGATATGGCAGAACTTGCAGCACGACACCTTGTGAAAAATGGAGTCAAGGCGGTTCTTGTTGTTAACAGGACTTACGAAAGGGCGGTAGAGCTTGCTGATGCCTTTAAAGGAAAGGCTGTGGCATTTGATAACCTTTTCAGTGAAATGGTCGATTCTGATATTATTATATGTTCTACCGGTGCATCACATTATATTGTTAACCCTGATGATATGCGGGTGGTAATGAAGACGAGGAGAAACAAACCGATATTCATTATAGATATATCCGTCCCGAGAAATGTAAATCCTGCTGTAAACGAGATGGATAATGTTTATCTCTATAATATAGATGACCTCCAGGGGGTGGTGGATTTAAATTTAAAGGGAAGACAGAAGGAGGCAGATGCCGCAGAACAGATTGTGGTGGAAGAGGTAGAGACATTTCTTGCATGGATGAACTCCCTTGATGCCATTCCAACGATAGTCGAACTTAAAGATAAGATAGAATCCATAAGAAAAGCAGAACTGGGAAAGACACTGAGTAAACTAAACGGTATAGGAGAAAAAGAGACAAAGGCGATAGAGGAATTATCTAATTCTATTGTAAAGAAGATTCTCCACACGCCCCTTATTGCACTTAAAGTTGATATTGAACCTGAGGAAAAAACTTTCTATTTAGATATAGTTAGAAGGCTATTTAATCTCGATAGGACACTGCCACATAGATACCATCGTGAAAAGTTACAAAGTCCAACGGATGAGACAAAAGACAAAGAGTCAGAGAAGTGAAGATGAATACTGACAAAAAAGAGTCATAAAAGTGAAGATAAGAATAGGCACAAGGGGAAGCAATCTTGCACTCTGGCAGGCAAGTTACATCCAGAATAGCATTATAGAACGCTATCCAGAGATAGAAGTCGTCATTGTTAAGATAAAAACCACAGGTGACAGGATACTTGATGCTCCACTTGCAAAGATAGGAGGTAAGGGTCTCTTCGTGAAAGAAATAGAAGAAGCAATGCTCAGAAAGGAGATTGATATAGCTGTTCATAGCATGAAGGATGTTCCAATCGAGATTCCTGATGGTCTTCACATCGGTGCCATAACAGAGAGGGAGGATCCAAGGGATGCGCTGATAATAAGACAGAAGACAGAAGACAGCTCGCCCCGCTTCGCAGAGCGAGGCCGGGGAAGTCAGAAGTCAGAATTAAATTTCGAACTCCGAACTTCGAACTCCGAACTATATAACCTGCCTCACGGTGCTCACATAGGGACAAGTAGCCTGAGAAGGGCATCTCAACTTTTAAACACCAGACCTGATTTAAAGATTACGCAGTTGAGAGGAAATCTTGACACGAGGCTAAGGAAATTAAATGAATGGCAGTTCGATGCTATAATAGTCGCAGCAGCAGGGATGAAAAGAATGGGCTGGGAGGAGATGATTACAGAATACCTTCCATTAGAGATAAGTCTTCCTGCCATAGGACAGGGTGCTATAGGAATCGAGTGTCGTGTGGAAGATAAGGTGATAAATGATACGATTCAATTTATCAATCATCGAGATACAAACACATGTGTCAAGGCAGAGAGGTCATTTCTCAGAAGACTTGAGGGTGGATGTCAAGTTCCAATAGCAGCACATGCAAGGATAGTAAGTCAGGAGTCAGAAGTCAGGAGTCGAGAGTCAGGAATAAATAATAACTCATTACTTGTCATAGATGGACTTGTAGGAACCATATCAGGAGATACCATTATAAAAGGACATATCAAAGGCAATCCTGATGATGCTGAAAGACTCGGCATCTCACTTGCAGAGGAACTACTTTCAAGGGGGG
>JBFLZU010000015.1:22446-24629 GCA_040756155.1 Nitrospirota bacterium
TCTATGATTACCTTGCGAATGAGAAACTCATCTCATACGCAAGAAAGGATGCAGAGATAATTTATGTTGGTAAGAAGGGTGGGGCACATACACTCCCACAGGATAAGATAAACGAACTCATCATTTCAAAGGCAAAAGAAGGCAGGATAGTTATAAGACTTAAGGGTGGAGATCCATTCATCTTTGGGAGGGGTGGAGAAGAGGCAGAGGAACTCGCAGATGCAGGTATCCCTTTTGAGGTCATCCCTGGTGTAACATCAGCGATCGCAGTCCCTGCTTATGCCGGCATTCCTCTTACCCACAGGGACTTCACTACAACAGTTGCCTTTGTTACAGGGCATGAGGATCCAACAAAAGAGGATTCAAATATCGCATGGGATAAATTAGCAACAGGCATTGGTACCATAGTCTTCCTCATGGGTGTAGGGAATCTGCCTCTCATAGTTGGTAACCTGATTAAATACGGACGAAACCCCAAGACCCCCGTAGCAATAATCAGATGGGGAACAATGAGCGATCAGGAGACCGTTGTCGGAGCCCTCGATAACATAGTTGAACTCGCAAAAAAGAAAAACATAAAACCACCTGCCATTACGGTAGTTGGTGATGTCGTTAGTTTGAGAGAAAGACTCAACTGGTTTGAGAGTAAGCCCCTCTTTGGGAAAAGGATAATAGTCACGAGGGCAAGGGAGCAGGCGAGTGGATTATCAGAGATACTTGAGTCATATGGGGCAGAGGTTATTGAGTTTCCCACAATAGAGATAATACCACCTGAAGACTGGGATGATCTGGATAGAGCAATTGACGAGATAGAGAAGTATGACTGGCTTATCTTTACAAGTGTTAATGGGGTAAGGTTCTTTATTGAAAGATTAAAGGAGAAAAGAAAGGACGCAAGATCGCTTAAGGGGTTAAAACTCTGTGCCATAGGTCCAAAGACAGCAGAGATGATGGAAGGATTTGGCTTAAGACCTGATTTTGTGCCATCAGAATACAGAGCAGAAGGGTTCATCGAAGGTATTGGTGGAGAATCTATTAGTGGTAAAAAGATACTCCTTCCACGGGCAGAGGTTGCAAGGGAGGTCCTCCCTGATGAACTATCAAAGATGGGCGCTGATGTAGATGTAGTTATAGCCTATAGAACTGTGAAGCCTACAGGTGATATCGAGAAGGTAAAGACGATGCTCAGGGAAAAGAAGATAGCCGCCATTACATTTACAAGTTCCTCAACTGTGAAGAATTTTGTTGAGATGATAGGTGGTGATACAGGACTTCTCGAGGGTGTCGTAGTTGCATCAATAGGACCTGTCACCACAAAGACCGTCACTGAGTATGGCATCAAAGCAGATGTTATGCCAGAGGAATATACAATAAACGCACTTGCTGAGGCATTAATGGACTACTTTAAGTAGCACCTCCAGCCCTTCTTCTACGGTCTCTATCCCGGTTATCTCTATAGGGACATCTGCTACCAACTTTCTTGCATTTCCTGCAGGGATGACAGCCCTCTTAAATCCGAGTTTTGATGCCTCTTTTATTCGTGGCTCTGCCTGACCTATCGCCCTCACTTCACCAGTAAGCCCTACCTCTCCAAATACCACAGTCTTTGGGTCTACAGGTATCTCTTTGAGGCTCGATGCCACAGCAGTTATAATCCCTAAGTCAACCGCTGGTTCATCCAGTCTTATGCCCCCTACCACATTCACATAGACATCATTTGTTTGAAAAGGCATACCGATCCTTTTTTCAAGTACAGCAAGGAGAAGCGATACCCTATTGTAGTCAACACCTATGGCTGTTCTCCGCGGAACACCGAAATTGATTGGGCTCACAAGTGCCTGAAGTTCAACGAGGAGTGGTCTTGTGCCTTCCATGCTTGATACAACCACAGAACCTGTTGCACCAATCGGTCTCTCCGAGAGAAATATCTCTGAGGGATTTTCTACTTCGACAAGCCCAGAATCCTTCATCTCAAATACCCCTATTTCATTTGTTGAACCAAATCTGTTTTTCACCGCCCTGAGTATCCTGAAGGAATGACCCTTTTCACCTTCAAAATAGAGGACTGTATCCACTATGTGCTCAAGCACCCTTGGTCCCGCTATAGAGCCATCCTTTGTAACATGACCTATAATAAATACAGGGATGCCACTCTTCTTTGCGAAGACCATAAGTCTGCCTGC
>JBFLZU010000016.1:0-3593 GCA_040756155.1 Nitrospirota bacterium
ACAGTCATTCCCTTCAGTGATTATGGAGCGAGAAGGGTGATAAATACAAGGAGACCTGAGTATATAGCAGATTTAAGCCAGATAGAAAGACCCTGTTATACTGAGGAGGTTTTAATTAAAGATGGGTTTCTTTCACATATAAGGGTTCCGATTGTCGTCAGGGATGAGGCGATTGGTGTATTGACCATCAGTTCAAAGAAGCGTTCAGCATTTACATTTGATAATCTTTCAACACTTGAGAAGATTACCTCCCAGATAGGGGTAGCATTAGAGAATGCAAGGCTTATCACAGACATTAAAGAACTCTTCCTTGGAACAATAAAGAGCCTTTCAGAGGCGATAGATGCAAAGAGTCCATGGACAAGGGGACATTCAGATAGGGTGACAGAATACTCCATAAAGATAGGAAAGGAACTGGGTTTAAAGGATAAAGAGTTAGATGACCTCAGGGTTGCAGGACTTCTTCATGATATAGGTAAGATTGGCACATACGATATTCTCCTTGATAAAGCAGAAAAACTTACCGATGGAGAGTATGAGATGGTCAAGAAGCACCCCGGCAAAGGAGTTAAACTTCTGGAACCGATAAAACAGTTAAAACATATAACCCCATGGATAAAACATCATCACGAATGCTATAACGGGACAGGTTATCCTGATGGACTGAGGGGAGAGGAAATACCATTAATGGCAAGAATACTTACTGTTGCCGATGCCTTTGACGCTATGACTGCTGAAAGACCCTATAGAGAAACCCTTAGCAGGGAAAAGGCAATCAAAGAACTTAAAAAATATTCAGGCACACAATTTTACCCAAAGGTAGTAGAGGCGTTTTTAAAGGTCATTGAAGACCGCAAGGCATGACAAATCTTTATTTTTTATCCGTCAGTGCTGCAATACCTGGAAGTTCTTTTCCCTCAAGGAGCTGGAGTGCTGCACCTCCCCCTGTAGATATGAAAGACATATTCTCTGATTCACCTGTCCTGTGCACCGCTGCATCGGTATCACCACCACCCACAATAGTAAGGGCATAGGCATCAGCAACTGCGTGTGCTATAGCAAATGTCCCTCTTGAGAAGGCATCTATCTCAAAGACACCCATTGGACCATTCCAGAGTATCGTTTTTGCATCGGCAATCGCCTCAGAAAACAGTTTCACAGAGGCAGGACCTATATCAAGAGCCCTCCAGCCTTTTGGTATCTCTTGCGTTGGAACGATCTTTGTTTCTGTGCTTGCCTCTATATTATGGGCAATAACACAGTCTACAGGGAGGTAGAATTTTACACGTCGTTCCTTTGCCTTTTTCCTTATACTCTGGACGGTTTCCAGCATGTCTTCTTCAACAAGTGAATCTCCGACCTCCCATCCCATTGCCTTTAAAAATGTGAATGCCATGCCACCACCGATTATGACCTTATCTACTTTGTCATACAGGTTTTCTATAACCCCAATCTTTCCTGAGACCTTTGCTCCACCGAGGATTGCTACAAATGGTCTTATAGGGTTTGCGACAGCCCCCTGAAGATAGTTTACTTCCTTCCTTATCAGGAAACCAGCAGCAGAGACCGCTACAAACTTTGGTATCCCGACGATAGAGGCATGTGCCCTGTGAGCTGTGCCAAAGGCATCATTCACATAGTAATCACAAAATCTCGCAAGAGCCTTTGCAAATTCTTCGTCATTTTTTTCTTCTTCAAGGTGAAATCGCAGATTCTCAAGCAACAGGACATCTCCTTCCTTCATCTTCTCCACGGCGTTTACAACCTGGGGTCCAATACAGTCGGGTGCAAATATAACTTCTTTACCGAGAAGTCTCTGAAGCCTCTTTGCAACAGAGGCAAGACTGTATCTGGGATCAGCCTTACCTTTTGGTCTTCCGAGATGTGAAGCAAGGATAACCTTTGCACCCTCATCAATTGCATAGTTTATAGTTGGAAGGGTTGATCTAATTCTCCTGTCATCTGTTATGTTCAAATTCTCATCGAGAGGAATATTAAAATCTGCACGGATGAATACCCTCTTACCCTTCAGTTGAAGGTCTTCTATTGTCATTTTGCCAATGAGATCTCCACCAAACGGTCCTGGATTCTTTATAGACATAAATTACTTCTCCTTTCCTTACTCCTTGCTACTTACAACTTATGACTTACGACTTATATATCTAATCAGGTCTCTTAACCTGCAGGAGTATCCCCATTCATTGTCATACCACGCAATTACCTTAACCATCCTGCCTTCTATAACCTTTGTAAGGGTAGCATCAACAATGGCAGAATGTGGATTTCCATTCAGATCAACAGATACCACTGGGTCTTCTGTATATTGCATGATTCCTTTTAATCGTCCTTCAGATGCCTTTTTGAATGCCTCATTGACCTCTTTCTCGGTGGTCTCTTTTCCAACTTCTGCTACAAGGTCTACAACCGAGACATTCGGTGTAGGGACCCTGATAGCCATGCCGTCGAGTTTACCTTTTAACTCGGGTAGAACAAGCGCAACCGCCTTTGCAGCACCAGTTGTTGTTGGTATCATAGAGAGTGCTGCAGCTCTTGCCCTTCTGAGGTCCTTGTGAGGGAGGTCGAGTATCTTCTGGTCATTTGTATAGGAGTGAATCGTTGTCATGAGTCCTCTTATTATACCAAACCCATCCATAAGAACCTTTGTCACAGGTGCGAGACAGTTTGTAGTGCATGATGCATTTGAGATTATATTGTGTCGGGATGTGTCGTAAACCTCTTCATTTACGCCGAGTACCATAGTAACATCTGGCTCCTTCGCTGGCGCTGAGATTATTACCTTCTTTGCCCCTGCAGTTAGGTGTTTTGATGCACCTGCACGGTCTACAAATCTCCCTGTAGATTCTACAACTATCTCGACTCCGAGGTCTGCCCATGGTAATTCTGAAGGGTCGGTTTTTGCGAAAACCTTTATCCTTTTGTCATTTACAACAATAGAGTCGTCCCCTGTAGATACCATGGCATTAAACCTTCCATGAACAGAATCGTATTTCAGCAGATGCGCAAGTGTCTTTGCGTCGGTAAGGTCATTTATCGCAACTATTTCGATATCTGTAAAATCGATGGTAGCTCTCAGGAAGTTTCTTCCAATCCTTCCGAACCCATTTATGCCAACCCTCACTGCCATGATAAACCTCCTTTCTTTAAATACAATTATCAATGATAAATTATAAATTGTTAATTACTCATTGTTTCTATAAATACAATTATCAATGATAAATTATAAATTGTTAATTACTCATTGTTTCTATGCCTTCTATCTCAAGTAGCCTTCTCTTTATATTTACACCTGCAGAAAATCCTCTGAGATCTCCATTACTTCCGATGACTCTGTGGCATGGTATTATTATAGGAACGGGATTTCTTCCGCACGCCATGCCTACTGCCCTGAATGCCAGAGGTCTTCCAATCTGCTCTGCAACCCACCGGTAAGATACAGTGTTACCATAAGGTATCTCTCTCAGCACCCTCCAGACCATCTTCTGAAAATTACCGACAGATTGAATATCTACTACAATCTCATCAAAGGAAACCCGCTTCCCATTGAAATAATCAAAGAGCATTGATTTCACACG
>JBFLZU010000016.1:3693-6313 GCA_040756155.1 Nitrospirota bacterium
AAGGTATCTCTCTCAGCACCCTCCAGACCATCTTCTGAAAATTACCGACAGATTGAATATCTACTACAATCTCATCAAAGGAAACCCGCTTCCCATTGAAATAATCAAAGAGCATTGATTTCACACGATCAAACACTTTATCAGCCCTCACAATCTTTATATGGAAGGGAAAGGAGTTCAGAAAATCTTTTTCTGATGTTGCCAGTTCAATTCTTTTGATTCCCCTTTGTGAAGCAGCGAGACATATCTTACCTATCGGAGAATCCATGCTGCTGAAAAAAAGAAGATTAGCTCCAGTGTTCCTCCTCGAAAAACTCTCTCTTGGGAGCAGTAACGATCTTGTCAAAGGATTCATAACAATCCAGACACCTCCAGTGGTATATGGACCAGAATTCATCATCAAGTTCAAGTTCCATCTCATTATCTTCTGCTAAATTGCTGCCTCCACAGAAGGGGCATATAATAGGCTCCATAGGTTCTCCTCTCACATAGGGTATATCTCTTTATAACCCTTTTCTCTTGCAATCGTCAACAAAATATTTCAATAGTTAAGGATTTTTGGCTTATCCCTTTTAGCATTGACTATACAAAAAAATCCAAACGGTTCATCGGATGGATTCCTTAATTGGTGAGGCATATTCGGCGCTATATAAAGTGTATCAAGAAATTTTATATCATAAATTTTCTTCCCAACCAAGACTTTTCCCTTACCTCTTATACATATTACAACATGCTCGTGTTTGTGTACTTCAAAACTGCTATACCCACGAGGTGCAATCTCGAAATACCTGACATGAAATCTTGGCGTTTCTCCATGCTTACCGATCAACGTCTGTCTTATAATATCAGACCAATCTTTGCTTGTTAATTTATATCTTTCAGTCTTTATCCCTTGCCATGTAAAGTTACCATTGTGTTTGTAGAACTTGCTTTTATTTCCTGAATATGTCTTCTTTTTTCTGCTGACCCTGGACACTATTTTCCAATCACATGTTGTTGGAGTTCTTTCCTTTTCAGACATTTAATCCTCCCTAATCCATTAATTATTAATTAATCAAAAATAATAACAGCTTTAAGCGAGTCTTTCGCCTCTGCTGTTATTCTGAATGCCTCAGCGGTTTTCTCGATCGGAAACCTGTGTGTAATGAGTCTTTCAGCCCTTACATCCCCTTCTTCTATTATTTTGAGTGCATCTGCTGTATCAGTCGGTCCGCAGGAATAACTGGTAATTATGTTTATATCCCTGAAATAAAGGTCATTCGGTTCGATTGTGAGTTGTTCCCCATGTTTAGCAGGTGTAAAAAATAATACTCTGCCGCCTGCACCTGCAGATAATATCCCCTGTTTCATTGCATCAACACTGTTTGGCCCAACTATAACAAGGTCTACCATTATACCATTTGTTAACTCCTTAAGGGCATCAATGAGATTGACCTTTGAGACATCGATAACCTCATCAGCTCCAAATTCTTTCGCCTTCTTGAGCCTGAAGGGGACCATGTCAGCGCCGATTATTTTGTCTGCACCATATTTTCTTGCAAGCAATATATTTAACTGTCCCATGACACCAAGCCCGATAATGAGAACTGTATCTCCCTGCCTTATATTAGCCCTCTTCAATGCCTTTACAACACAGGCAGTGGGCTCTATTAGTGTGCCGTCTTCATAGCTCAAAGTATCAGGAAGGTTTAATGTATCGTTTTCGAGGTTTATCTGAGGGATGAGTATATATTCTGAAACTCCACCAGGTATTATCTTTGTGTTTTTCCATGTTTCACACTGAACATAATCACCGCGGCTGCAGAATCTACATACAAAACATGGTGCATGATGATGAGTAAAAACCCTATCGCCTATTCTAAAGGCTGAAGGCTGAAGGCTGAAGCCTGAGGACGAAAGAAGTTCCTTGCCAAGTTCTACAATCTCCCCCGTAGGTTCGTGTCCAATCACCAAAGGTGCCTTTTTATCTATGTACCACTGCATCACATCCCCTGAGCATATGCCGCATGCCTTTGTCTTTATCAGCGCATCGCCGGGGCCTATGTGAGGAACAGGAATATCTTCAATACGTATGTCGTTAAAACTGTAAAGCCTTGCAACCTTCATTTCATTGCTCCGTGCAATTCATTTGTCCAGAGGGCTTCTAACCCCAAGGATATTCCTTGACGCCACATGGGTATAGATCATGGTTATCTGGAGATTTTTGTGTCCAAGCAGTTCCTGAATTGTCCTTATGTCATAATAATTAATTCATAAATTATATCGCATGCAATATAATTTACAAACAAAAATTTTTACTCTTATTTTTTGAGGGGTTAGACAGATGGCTCCCATTATTTTTCTTGACACTCCCCACAAATTGACCTAAAATCCACTAAAAGAAACATGTAAACATAAAAAAGAATGTTTAGATGAAATTGCGGCTATTTGGAAAATGTAGTAGCCTTTGCAAGTAAAAAGGTTGAAAACCATGAGGAGGTATAAGATGAACAGCCTAACACTTATAAGGCCTCCTATTGTCAAGAGAAAAAAGTATCCTTAGCGGAAATTAAAATAAAAATAATCTCCTTATTTTTTGCGATACCTTACAGATTGCATAAAAGCCCTGACTTTGGTTTCC
>JBFLZU010000017.1:0-4265 GCA_040756155.1 Nitrospirota bacterium
AATTTGGTAGCCCCGTATAGATTTACAGGATTAGCTGCTTTATCTGTGCTTAAGGCTATTACTTTTCTGACACCTGTATCTATCGCAGCATTAATAATATTCTCTGCTCCCAAGATGTTAGTCTTTATTGCCTCGAAGGGGTTGTACTCTGCTGCTGGCACCTGTTTCAATGCAGCGGCATGAATTATATAATCAACACCTGTAAATGCCCTATAAAGGCGATCTTTGTCTCTGACATCTCCAATAAAATACCTGATACATGGATAGTCCCTTTCGCTAAAAACCTGACTCATTTCAAACTGCTTTAATTCATCACGACTGAAGACAATAAGCTTCTTGGGTTGATAGTTTTTTAAGATAATTTCTGTACACTTCTTGCCAAAAGAACCTGTCCCACCAGTAATTAGAATTGTTTTACCATTTAACATGTTATGTCTCCTATTAACTCAGGATTAAGCAGTAAGGATTAAAGGATTTAAGCTTACCCCTTTCCTTAATCCTTTCTTCAGGCAGGCTACCGCCATTCAGGTGTATGAACCTGTCACAGGAACACAGGATTGTTTCCATGCAGTATCAACTCAGGATTAAGGGGTAAGGAGTAAGGATTAAGGGAGAAAACCTTATCCCTTCAATCCTTCAATCCTTAACCCTAACAAGAAACTCCTTTTCTATCGTTACTCTGGCTTGATAGGATACTGCATTGAGCAGGATAATCACCCTATCTTTAGCCTTCATATCCCGCTCAAATATACCGATAAAGTCCTTAAATGGACCTTCTTTTATTAAAACCTCCTCGCCTGGTTTAAAGGAAGGAGGCTGTATTGTCACATACCCTTCTTTAATCCGTGATTTTATTGCATCTATAATCTCATTACCTACAGGGGCCGGAGAACCTTCATTACCAACAAACCTCTTTACCCCTCTCGTATACTTTACCAGCCTATAGTGGAGGTCTATGTCGAGATTGGCAAATATATAACAGGGGAATAATGGCTCGATAACCTCCTGCAGTCTTCCTCTTATCGTTTTTCTCCGCTTTAACTTTGGATTTAATACCTCTAATTCAATGCGTTTAAGCCTCTCAGTTACGAAATCCTCAAGCCTTGGTTTTGTATAAAGCACAAACCAGTTCTTCACTCCAAACGTCTCGACTGAGCTCGACGAAGTCTCTGAACCCTTCATTTCCAACCCCACTGTATTCGCCATATCTTATCCTGATCCACATGTTGCTCTATGAGTTTATTGTAATAGCCTTCTTCATCTCTGTCGGATGTTATAATGATTGCATCGAATTTAAGCTTATCTATATCATCAAAATCTGAAATCTTATGTCCATGAAACGATTTACCTACCTTTTTATCATCAATAACGCCTACAAGATTCAGGTTGCATTCACCAAGTGATATATGCACCAGTTCAGCCATCTCACCATCTCCACAGAATAGAACATCATTTACTCCTTTCTTGGATAATACCGAAAGACTCTTTACAATATTCTCCCTGGCATTTTTGAGATAGTGGATAGAACATATCGTATATTCGTATGTCAGGCGGGTCTTCTCTTTTATCCCCTTAGGTGTTATCAGATACTTGATGCGATTCTTGGGAATTGTAGTAATCTTTATGTAACCCTTTTTAACAAGGCGCTTTATTAGTGCATTGGTTAAACCTAACGCTACGCCAAGACGGGTAGATAGTTTTCTCTGTGTTAATGTGCTGTCTTGGGATATCTCATTGAGGAGTCTCAGGGTAACTTCATCATCCTTGCTGAAGTTATTATCCGGGGAGTTGTTCATGCCATGAACAATATCACAGTTAAAATCAAAAGTCAAGCATTTTGTTCATTTGATGAACATTACCTCACTGTTTAATAGATTACTATATTTCTTACTCTTTCTCTATAAATTTAATAATTTCTGGAACGATTATATCAAGAAATTCTGAAGGGCTAAGTATTTTGAGTGAATATCTTCCCTTTCTTTTTTAGTCTTACAAAGTCTTTTTTATCTCCAGTCACAAGAAAATCTGCATTACTCATAACCGCTGAAGCAAGGACTGGCGCATCCTTATCAGAGATATGGTCAGAAAATTTGTTTACATCTTCTACTGAAGGAAGTTCGATAATTTTAAGACTTAACTTAGTGAGGTATTCCTTGTATATAGGAATAACATCGGGCATTTTCTTAGTTAAATTTCTTTCAATTTCAATAATGTTGTATCGCCCTGTCATCCCTATAAGAAATGGAAGATTGAGGGATAAAATATCAAGAATTATGCGTGGGGCACCTTTATCTGAAAAAAGACCTGACAGAATGACATTTGAGTCAAGAAAAACCCTAACGGCTTTTTCTTCTATAGGTTTTTTCATAAAGAGTCTTCCGCTCTTCTTTAAGCCCGGCTAAAACATCTTCGATAGAAAGACCTGATTCTTTTAGTATCTTCTTTATCTGTCTCCTTGCTTCATCAAGTTCAAGTCTCTTAGGAGTTATAATGATGGTATTACCCACTGGAATAAGAGAAACTACCTGTCCTTCTTCAAGATGACTTATTTCCCTTATTTTCTTGGGAATAGTCAACTGGCCACGAGACTTTATTTCGCTTACTAATGATTTAATAGCCTGCATTTTTACCTCCCAAAATTTTATATTGTTAATTTCAAAATATCAGAATTCAGAATAACTTGCAATACTATTATTTTTCAAAGGCTTAAAAAGGTATAAGAAAGTTTTAGTTTATAATCTCATCACCAGTTTGTAGAACTCTGGATACTCATTTTTTGAAAGAAATACATCTTCCTTAAGGAGATTCAGCCCCTCGGGCACATATTTCAGGAAATATTTTTTGCCTTTCACTCTGGAGAGGAATCCGTATGCCCCAAGAGCCTGCATGTGTCTTTGAAGCCTGCAGGGTAGAAGTGTCTTCTTGAATTCTTTTCCACTAAATTCCTCACCAAGGATGCCTTTTATTCCTCGGATATAATAATCGATGAGTCTTTCCCCTAATATATCCTCCAAGCGGTAATATGGATCCCACAGGATAGAGACCAGATCATAGGCAGGTGGTCCTATTCTCGCACCCTGGTAATCTACCACTCCTATGATATTACTTTTTTTAATCATGATATTCTGTGACTGAAAATCCCTGTGTATAACAGTCTTTGGAAATGAATCCACCTTTATAGCCAATCTATGGAATTCATCCTCGAGCGCTATAATATCTTTTCCTGAAACAAGCCTGTCCTGGCGACAAGGCAAGGGTTCAGGATCGATATTTCTGATTCCCTTAACGAATCTCTCTATAAAATAACCAGTCTCCCAACGAAGATGTTCATAATCAAAGACCCTGCTCTGAAGAAGCGGGCATTCTGATACATACTTAGTTACTATAGTATGAAGGGAGATCAGAGTGTCAATAACACCCATGTATATTTTTTCTATCTCTTCCTGTTTGCGTGGGCATCTGAGCCATGTATATAAGGATATATCTCCGAGGTCCTCAAACAGAGCTTTCTTTTCAGTATAATCTACTTCAATAAGTCTGGGAACCGGGATAGAATACTTTTGAAAAAAACGTGTGTACTCAACATGTCTTCCAAAATCTGAATCGTCAGACCGACACTCCATAAGGACAACTGATTCCTTATCTCTCTTTACCCTGTAGTATTTTCTATCAGAGCCACCTGTCCCGATCAACTGAGCATCAGTCCCTTCAAAGACATCCCTCAGTTCTATCCTATAATCTTGCCCTATTATGCAATCTTCGTAGCGTGATTCCCCCTTTAAATGGGTTTCAGGGAGTATGATACAATTTCTCAGAGAAGTCCCTTTATCCAGTATCGAGCCTTCTTCAATCACCACATATCCGTTAAACTCAGCGTCTTTACATCCTTCAGCTGTTGGATGGATGTAGACTCTTTCACCCTCTTTCTTAAGGACATCTATAACAGAATTGGCATACCCCCTTGGTGTTCCGATATCTCTCCAGTAACAACCTGAGACATCTATCGTCCCGATCCTGTATCCAGAAGCAACAGCCTTTAACCATCCATCAACAACATTTGAGAACCCTTCACTTAAGAATCTCAGGAATGCCGGAGAATAGACGGCAATACCTGTAAAGGCAACCATTTTTGAGTTTTGAGTTTTGAGTTTTGAGATGAAGGTTCCTTTTTCATCAATCGCAACATTATTAAATTCAGGATAATCATGTACAGCGAGAGCCCCTATATTCCCTGAGGAGAGATGAGACTCAAGAACCCTATCTAA
>JBFLZU010000017.1:4365-22822 GCA_040756155.1 Nitrospirota bacterium
GAGTTTTGAGTTTTGAGATGAAGGTTCCTTTTTCATCAATCGCAACATTATTAAATTCAGGATAATCATGTACAGCGAGAGCCCCTATATTCCCTGAGGAGAGATGAGACTCAAGAACCCTATCTAAATCTATATCTGAAAGGACATCTGAATTATGGACAAGAAAGGTACTATCGCTGAGAAATCCCTCTGCATTCTTTAATGCCCCACCTGTACCGAGAATAGTTTCTTCATGAAAGAATTCAATCCTCTCGATAAAGGTGGATTTACGAATCCATTCCTCGATTTCATTCTTTTTATGATGGAGGTTTATTCCGATTTTATTTACAGGCAGCGAAGACACCTTTTCAAGGAGCATCTGAAGAACAGGCTTACCGAGAACAGGCATAAGGGGTTTAGGGATATAGTCTGTGATAGGACGGAGTCTTTCACCAAGACCTGCAGATAGTATGAATACATTAACCCTGTTCATTTATATATTAAATACCTTCTTCTTATCTTCTGGTATTCTTGCCTCTGTTCCTCCCACCATTTCTCCATCCTGTTAAGATCCTCTCCCCTTTCAATATCTCTTCTTAGTCTGTCGGTTCCTGAGAGGATGTCTATAGGCATTTTCTCTGTCTCATACTCATAGGGAGGCTGTCTCCAGATAATTTTCTCTGGATAAAGGTCATGAACAGCCTTCAGAACTGCTACACCTATTTTAAATGATTTGAATCTATCCCTGTTAGTGACATGGATCTGGGCGCCTCCACATATCTCACCTGCATGTTTCTGGAAGGTGGGCTGAAAATATAGAGGTCTGAAAACTACACCTAAAAGCCTAAAGGCGTTAAGACTCCTTGCAAACCTTTCAGGGTCTATGAATGGAGCACCAAAGATCTCGAAAGGACGAGTGGTACCCCTTCCTTCACTGAGGCATGTGCCTTCCAGAAGGCACATGCCTGGATAAACAGTAGCTGTATCAAGAGTTGGTATATTCGGAGAAGGCATAACCCACGGAAGGCCTGTCTCATCAAACCACATTTTCCTATTCCATCCCTCCATAGAAATTACATAAAAGTCAAGAGTTGGATAGAATTCATTCCTTAAATAGCTACCTATCTCGCCAATCGTCATGCCGTGGCGGACAGGTAAGGGTTTTCGTCCTACAAAAGAGGTAAAAGCCGCCTCCAAAACAGGTCCTTCTGTGATAGTTCCTCCTATGGGATTCGGTCTGTCAAGGATTACTATGGACTTAGTCATCTCCATGCATGCCTCCATGCAGAGGTCCATCGTCCATATAAATGTATAATAGCGTGAACCAATATCTTGAAGATCAACAACGATTACATCGATATCTTTTAACATTGAAGGTTCTGGTTTTCTTGTATGGCTATAAAGGCTGTATACGGGAAGGCCTGTCCTGAAATCTTGAAATCCCCTCCATTCAACCATGTTATCCTGTGTCTCTCCATGGATTCCGTGCTGGGGACCAAAGATTGCCTTAAGTTCAAAGTTTCTGGATTTTATGAAGAGATTTACAGCGTGCTCAAACCTGTTGTTAATTGAGGCTGGATGTACAAGGAGTCCTACCCTTGATACTTTTAACCTCTTTGGCCAGGCTTTCTCAAACAGATTAAGTCCGATTCTTATATCAGGATGTCTCTTCAATTATATAACTTATCTCAACATCTGTATTATCATAATAACATTTTTAACAATTGTTTTCATCTTTCACAATCCTCACCATCCTTGACTAATTTTTTTGAAACTGTTATTTTTTAAAATAAGGTGTTTTTCACGTTATCAAAGATTATCGGGTGGCTTATATATCCTCTGAGTATCACATTCATACTTCTTTTAATCGCTCTATTGGGGCTACTTAGAAAAAAGAGGAAAACTTCTCGTATATTTCTCATATCAGCAATATCTATTTTATATCTCTTCAGTATCAAACCAATAGCTTCGTTTCTTTTATATCCTCTTGAAAATATGCACATCAATCCCTCAGACCAGTATCCAAAAGCTGATGCTATTGTTGTGCTATCACCTGGAATAAGATACAGCAAATATCCTTCCATGGAGGTAGAACTTGATTTTGGTAGTAACAGAATACTCAAAGCAGTAAGATTATTCAAAGATGGTGCAGCCCCATTGATATTGATGTCAGGTGGAAGTGGTGAACTCTTTAGCCAGCGAAAAGCCGATGCCCATGCCATGAAATCTCTGGCTATTGAATTTGGTGTTCCTGAAAACAGGATACTGGTAGAGACACAATCAAGAAATACTTATGAAAACGCCCTCTATTCAAAAGAGATACTTAAAGATATGGGGGTAAAAACTATCATACTTGTCACCTCTGCATTTCATATGCCAAGGGCTGTCGCTGTATTTAAGAAGATTGGTATAGAACCTATTCCGGCTGTAACAGATTTCCAGTCGCCACGAAAAGAATTTGATATATTCTGCATTGTTCCCGATGCCTCTAACCTGAACCGTTCTTCTCTTGCAATCAAGGAATATGCAGGCTTGCTTATATACAGATTGAAGGGGTGGCTGTAGAGATGTCATTGCGAGGGGACTTAGTCCCCGAAGCAATCTCATCGTTTAGGGATTGCTTCGCCTTTGGCTCGCAATGACAATGCATAATCTGGGTTAAATATCATAATAAAGGAAGAACTCATATGGATGCGGTCGCAGTCTCAGGGCATCCACTTCTCTGGTTCTTTTGTAGTTCAGCCATGTCTCTATTACATCATCAGTAAATACATCGCCCTTCATGAGATAATCATGATCCTTTTCGAGACAATTGAGTGCTTCCTCGAGTGAACCAGGAAGGCTTGGAACATTAGCCAGTTCCTCCGGACCAAGTTCATATATATCCTTATCAAGTGGCTCTCCAGGATCGATCTTGTTCTCTACGCCATCAAGTCCTGCCATAAGCATTGCTGCGAATGCAAGATAGGGATTGCATGAAGGATCAGGGAATCTCACCTCTACCCTCTTAGCCTTTGGACTTGGTGAATACATCGGGATACGAACCCCCGCAGACCTGTTCCTGCTTGAATAGGCAAGGTTTATCGGAGCCTCATAGCCAGGAACAAGCCTCTTATAAGAGTTGGTTGTTGGGGCAACGAAGGCAGCAAGAGAAGGTGCATGCTTGAGTATTCCACCTATGTAATAAAGCGCCAGCTGAGATAGTCCCGCATAACCATCTCCAGCAAAGAGTGGCTTACCATTTTTCCAGAGACTCTGATGGGTATGCATACCTGAGCCATTATCCGCGAAAAGAGGTTTTGGCATAAGTGTTACAGTCTTACCGTGTCTCTGTGCCACATTCTTGATGATATACTTATACATCATCAACTGATCTGCCATCTTCACCAAGGGCTCAAATCTCATGTCTATCTCTGCCTGTCCTGCTGTTGCAACCTCATGGTGCTGACATTCAACAACTATCCCGACCTTTTCCATCTCAAGAACCATCTCTGTGCGGATATCCTGTAGTTTATCCATCGGTGGAACGGGGAAATACCCTTCTTTGTGTCTTGGTTTATATCCAAGATTTGGATTTTCTTCTTTTCCTGAGTTCCATATCCCCTCAACAGAATCTATGAAGTAGTAGCCATTATTAGCAGTCTGGTCAAAACGCACATCATCGAATATAAAAAATTCTGCTTCAGGACCAAAGTATGCGGTATCCGCAATCTTTGTTGACTTCATGTATGCCTCTGCCTTCTGTGCTACAAAACGAGGGTCTCTTGTATACTGTTCTCTTGTGATTGGATCAACTACACTACATATAAGACTGAGTGTGGGGTGTTTTGTAAATGGATCCATTATTGCTGTTGTCGGGTCAGGGATTACCAGCATGTCACTCATGTGGATAGCCTGCCAGCCCCTTATAGAAGAGCCATCGAATCCCAATCCGTTCTCAAATGCATCCTCTGTAAGCTCACTTATAGGCACTGAGAAATGCTGCCATAGTCCTGGAAAATCCATAAACTTCAAATCAATCATCACTGCATTATTCTTTTTTGCAAATTCAATTACCTCTTTTGGTGTCATTCTTCTTCTTTCCCTCCTATTTTTGATATGAAATGTTTCTTATCTATTTAAGGTATTTTCTTTACTTCTTACTTCTTACTTCTTACTTCTGTAGTTATATCGCCTCTTCCCCCCTTTCACCTGTTCTTATTCTAATTACATCTTCCACTGGTGTGACAAAGACCTTTCCATCACCGATGCGTCCTGTCTTAGCTTTTTCGATAATCGTATTTACCGCTTTCTCTGCATGACTGTCAGAGACAACAACTTCTATCTTGACCTTCGGCAGGAATACTACCTCATACTCAGCACCTCTGTAAAGCTCTGTATGACCTTTTTGTCTCCCGAATCCCTTTACTTCGGTAACAGTCATCCCCTGAATACCAATATCATTCAAAGCGTCTTTTACCTCATCGAGTTTAAATGGCTTTATAATAGCCTCTATCTTTCTCATCTCACCTGACCTCCAGATTCAATTTTATAACCTGTAACCAGTAATTTACAATCACTTTCTTATTTCCCTTCCCTTACCGATGGACCACCTCCAACACCAAGGTTATATCCACTTTCCCCATGAAGGGTAAGATCAAGACCTGTCACTTCATCCTCTTCGCTTACCCTCAATCCTATTGTCCAGTCAATAAGTTTAAGGATAATCAATGTGGTCACAAAGACAAATACATATGTGGCAATCACAGCAATTGCCTGTATGCCGAGAAGTGGTGGATTTCCAAAAAATAGCCCATTTTTGCCAGCGGGGTTTATTGCGGTGGATGCAAAAAGTCCTGTAGCCAATGCACCCCATGTTCCACCCACACCATGAATCCCAAGGACATCAAGGGAATCATCATAGCCTAACCGTGGCTTGAGACTAACAGCTATATAACAGAAAATTCCTGCACCTATTCCGATCAGTACCGATGATAGGGGACTGACAAAACCAGCTGCAGGTGTAATCGCAACAAGTCCTGCTACTGCCCCACTGACTGTACCGAGTGCTGTAGGTTTGCTACGGTGTATCCATTCAGCAAAAAGCCAGCTCATTGCTGCGGCTCCTGTAGCGGTATTTGTTGTCACAAAGGCATTAGAGGCAAGTCCTCCTGATGTGAGGGCACTACCTGCATTAAAGCCAAACCAGCCAAACCATAGAAGTGCTGCCCCAAGTATGGTCATTGGTAAGTTATGGGGTGGCATCGGCTCAACACCATAACCCCGACGCTTCCCTATGACGATCACTGCTGTGATGGCGGCAATTGCAGAATTGATGTGAACAACAGTCCCACCTGCAAAGTCAAGGGCACCAAGTATACTTCCAATCCATCCACCTCCCCACACCCAGTGTGCCATTGGTGAATAGACAAATGTTAGCCAGAGAACCGAAAAAATGATTAACGCAGAAAACTTCATCCTTTCAGCAAAGGCTCCTGTAATAAGCGCAGGTGTTATTATCGCAAACATACCCTGAAACATCATGAACATCAGATGAGGAACGGTAGATGCCATTGGAGCTGGTTCCTGTCCGACACCTCTAAGCCAGAGCCATTCAAGACCACCGATGATACCACCTTTGTCAGGTCCAAAGGCAAGGGAATAACCCCAGAGAACCCATATCACGCTTACCAAGCAGAGAATCACAAAGCTGTGCATAATGGTTCCAAGTACATTCTTTCTTCTCACCATACCACCATAAAACAGGGCAAGCCCTGGAGTCATAAGCATAACAAGTGCAGTTGAGACAAGCATCCATGCTGTATCACCTGTGTCTATTTTCGGTGGAGCAGGCGCAGCAGGTGCCGCTTCTGCGGCAGGGGGAGCCTGCTCAGCTGCCACAGCGGTAAGAGGGGTAGATTGTGCCTGCTCTTCAGCATAAATAATGCTTGCGAAACCCAACAAACCAATTACTATTAATATGCTCACTAATCGTTTCATAATTTACCTCCATAAATTGGTGTATTATCGTTCTGTAATGATATTACCTGCTAAAACCTCATAGACAATCCATGATCCAGTGCCCATGCACTATTTTTGGGTGTCCTATCATAGAAACTGCCAGGTTTGAAATATCCATACTTTATTGAGTAGTCGAGTCCATCTGCTATAGCGTAATTAATGCTTAAATCATATTCATATCCAAGGTCTCTACTTGAACCTGTGGAGACATTTGCTATGTTAAGCGCCTTTGTCGCCCTCAGTTTAAATATATTTATCACTGCTGTGAGATTCTTCAAAAGGTCAGCAGTAATTCCGAATCTCCCGTATGTGGTATTTGATAGCCCAAAGTTTACTATCCAGTCCCCTCCTGTTGTACTATAGCCACTCTGCCCTACCCTGTTCTCATATATGAATGTGTATCTTGGGTCATCACCGAGAAAGGCCTGGAATGCCTCCATCTTATTGGTAGAGCCTGATTTATCACCTGAACCATATGCACCCTCAAGCTTTATTGTAAAGATATTAATCTTTTTGCTCAGACCAAGTAGTGCAGCCATACCACTATATTTTATGTTCTCTGTTGCGGAGATATTTGCATCCCTTGCTGCAACTGTGCCTAAGGATGCAGTGTTGTCTCCCTTACCGCTCTGGAGCTGAAGGTCTAAAGAATAACCAAGACCAATAAACTCTCCATCAGCGGTAATGCCGATGTTACTCAGAGTTGTGGTCTTTTTATATGCGGTAGTCGCCCTTCCTGAGTTCTGCTTCCTCAGTTGTGAGACATCAAGCCCTATCTTGTGATTCTCACCAAGTCTGTGGGTAATGACCCCTATATATCCATTGGTATCATCATTGATGTTAGATGTCCCCTCGTTTACTTTGATTGTAATTAACCGGATGTGGGTCTCTTTTGCAGGATCCATGAAAAAGACAATGGCATCATTACCATACTTCGTAGAGTCATAGAAGACGCCATTGCCAAGAATAAAGAGTTGATGACCAATCTTTAATCCAGATGGAAAGCCAAGCCCTCTCCCTGTATAGAGCATCCATGCCTGACGGAGAGATCCAAAATACCTTGATTGAACACCCTGATAGCCCTGATGTGATGTATCCCCTGCACCACTGATGCCCCATGTCGCAGTATCACTGCCTTCATGCTGCATCTCTATGAATGCCTTTAAATTCGGACTCACTGTTACATCAAGTTGCAGCCTCACTGTCTGTTCATAGTACTGCCCTTCACCATTTCTCCCTGGATTGAGTAGTCTTTTGTTAAGGTCAAAGTTGTGTCCCTGTCTTCCTGCTATAGACATCTCCCCTCCAAGTTTGATCTCAGCATAGATAACGGGGGGAGCTGAGAAAATAAATACAGCCAATAGAATTGATATAAAAATCTTCATCTTGCTGACCTCCTTTTTTTAAGTAAACCACCCCACCCAAAGGGTGGGGCTTTGTTAAAGGGAATAACTTTCATCTAACCTATTCATCCCCGCCCAAAGGGTGGGGCTTTCTGGTGGGGTGGTAAATTTTCCAAGTAAACCCCGTTAGAAGACTCCGCCTTCTAACGGAAAGGCTCACACGGGGCATTAACCCCGTGTTCGCTCAAAAAGGAAAATTATTTTCATCCCTACTGCAAGCAGCGGGGCATTCTAACGGGGTAAAATCTCATATCTTTTCCCACATCTTCAACCTTATCCTTCAGCGAACTCGGTTCTTCATTTCTAATATGCCAGAATCATGCCAATATATGTACCATTGATTTATAAGGAAATTTGAAGAAAACTGATGCTACATTTTTGTAAGTTGATACAATTTTGTAGATTTAAAATTGTAGGACTAAAAATTAACACCTTTTACTTTACTATCTTTGAACTAATAACGCAGCCTTCCTTTGTACCTTAGGCTTAATCCCAGTCTTCCCATTCTTGCTCTTATATCTCTCTGCGACTATCTGGTCGATCTTTGCCATATCCAGTTCAGGTGGGTTCGCACCTGCCTTAATAATCGCCTCCCTTGCCAACATCTCTGCCTGCCTGCCCTGGTCAAGGGCATCGCCCAGAACACGAAGGGCTTCGGGTGGATTATGGAAACCCATGCTGTTTTCAGCACCTATCCATGTATTCCGATAATATGCCTCCTCATATACCTCTTTTGCCTTTTTTATCAATGCCTTATCTGAGCGGGGATTCTTCTCTGCTAATTCGATCATCAAGGCTGCACGGGCAACCGAATAACCTGCCTTTGTAAACATATGATTCACCCTATCTTGGATATTTAATACCTGCTCCTTCATCCATTCAGGGCTCTGGTTGTGGCACTGCATACATGCCTTCATATTCTTTTTAAAAGGGCTTTCCCACCTGTGAGAAGAAATCTTCTCTTTACCAACTCTCTCGTAGGGCATATGGCAATCGGCACAGGCAAGTCCTGCTGCCCAGTGGACATTGCCATGAGATGAGAAGAGTTCAAATTCAGGATGTCGGATATGTCCCATCTTCTGGTCTGTTACCTTATGCTTCCATTCCCTGAGGTTTTCTTCCTTTATCTGTCTTATTACAGCTTCTATAGTAATGTTGCCCCATTTACCATACTTCCAGGGGAATAACAATCCAATAGACTTGTTATCCTTGTCTTTTGGAATTTTATAATCCACATGGCATTGTGCACAGACGAGGCTACGCATCTCCTGCCTCGTTAATTTATCAGGATCTTTACCAATAGCCTTCAATGCCTCTATTAAGGGCCATCGGTTTATGCGTAAATCCATTGTCTTAGGGTCATGGCAGTCAGCGCAGACAAGACCCATCTCACTGTGTTTTTCAGGGATTTCTTTCCAGACCTCATCATAGGGCTTGCTGAAGTAATCAACCTTTAATCTTTTCTTCAGTTCAGATGCATAGGGGCTTTTGCAGCTTAAGCATACACCTCCTGCCTTTCTGCGAGAGGCATCAATCTTAATCTGGTCTTTTAACGCATCTGTATGTCCATTTGGTTCGTTATACTCAATACCCATCCCCCATCCATCAAAGAGCACAAGCTGGAAGGGCCAGGGGCTTAACCTGTCTTCATTATCATTTCTGTATCTACTGTAACCTTTGGTTTTCTCGCTGTTCTTTAAATAGCTATCATAATGGAGCGGATATACCTTTCCCCACACAGCAGGATCTTTTTCTCCTTCTGGTATGGTTACTGGTGTTGCAACTGTCTGTCCCCTCTGTTCACAGCCAATTGTAAATATGGTTAGAAACAGTAAACAAAAGGCTGCCATTAGATAATTTCTCCTCTGCATCGTTCTTTCTCCTTAGATTTAATTTTGAATTTTGAATTTTTATCAATATCCATGAGCAACTCCTCTATGGCATTCCCAGCATTTCCTTTCACCGTTGTGAAGAATATTTTCCACGAGTGGCTCGTGGCACTTCACACAATTACCCATAACAGTATCCTCACCGTGCTTTGAGATTCTGATAAGCACAGAGTCTTTGTTGAGCAGATATGCATAGCCATGATAAATGCCATCCCTTGTCTTACCTGCTAATTCTGTAACCATGCTCTGCTGTGGCAAATGGCAGTCATTACAGCCAGCCCAGTTTCTGTGGGCTGAGTGAGACCAGTTTTGATATTCCCCTTTCATTACATGACAGGAGACACAGAATTCAGGTTTATTTGTGTAAACCCATGCCTTTCTTGCAGCAAGTGGAATAAGCGGGACAGATATAACACCTGTAACAACAACTACCAATAATATCTTGGAAGGTATCCCAAGTGGCTTTTTTCTTACTACCTTCATAACCTTGTTTCCCTATCATGACGACAGAATAACTCATTAAATCTTTTGCATAGAATCGGAGAACTGTCTTTCCCTCGCATGTTCCAATGCGAGTTTATAAAGGAGCTTAAAATCATTTTCAGTGATATCTATATAGGTCTTTATTTTCTTGAAGGCAGCCCTTATATCTTCATCTGTAATCTTAATTTCTCTACAGTCCTTTTGCATGATACCTCCATTTAAATAGCTTTTTCTCCGGCTTCTCTGGTGCGTATTCTTACGGTATCCAGTACATCAAGGATAAAGATTTTCCCATCACCGATACTGCCTGTGGCTGCACAAGAAGAAATCACATCTATAGCTTTCTCAACCTGGTCGTCCTGAACGATCACCCAGATCATCTGTTTCGGCAAAATATTGTAGTGTGTCGAGCCAACCTGGAGACCCTTCTGCTGTCCCCGGCCCATTACCATTGCAGTGGTAAGACTGCTAAAACCAGATTTTTCTAATGTCTGCTCCACCTCTTTAAATTTTTCTGTTCGGATTATAGCTTGAATCATTTTCATACACTCACCTAAAACCCTTTTGTTATTGAACACCACTAAAATTTTTTGTAAGGAAGAAATTTCCCATTAAAGGTAAGAACAATCCTATCGCCTTTTGGGTCTTCTACCTTCTTTATATCCATTTCAAAATCTATCGCGCTCATTATTCCATCACCGAACATTTCGTGTATAAGCTCTTTAATCGTGGATCCGTATACCTGTATTAGTTCATAAAATCTGTAAATAGTGGGGTCTACAGGGACAGGACTTTCCAATGCCCCCCGCATTGGATATTGATGTAATGCGGCTGAAACTTCAGGGCTAAGATCTAAAGCTTTAACAGATGCATCTGCTTCTTCTTTTGACATAGGATGTTGCCCGAGAAGGGCAGCTGTAGTCCAGATTTTATGCCGTCCTACTTTTTTAGCTATCTCCTCCCATGTTAATCCCCTTTTTTGTTTGGCCTCAATAATGAGCCTTGTTGCTTCTTCTCGTGTCATGACAAACCTCCTTTTAAAATGAATTTAATGGGGGCTTGAGAAAATACTGCCCCAAAACTTGTTCTTAAACCTCACAAAACCTTTTTTAAATGATTGCCTTCTCCACGATTTTTATGAGCACGCTCTACCAAAAAGTGGATGATATGGTTTCTGATTACATAGTAAGAAGAGTGTTCAATTATAGTGACTCTACTTCGTGGTCTTGGTATCGCTACATCCACAGATTCTACTATCTCGGCTTCTGATCCAGCACTCATGAGCAATATACGGTCGGATAGGAGAATTGCCTCATCCACATCATGGGTTACCATAAAGACGGTGCTGCCTGTTTCACTCCACATGCGCACAAGTTCTTCTTGAATTGCACCCCTTGTCAATGCGTCAATCTGGGCAAAAGGCTCATCCAGGAGGAGTATTTTTGGCTCAACGGAAAAGGCACGGGCAAGACCAACACGCTGTCTCATACCGCCTGAAAGGGCAACCGGTTTTTTATCTTCTGCTCCATTCAGGCCAACCATATCTATGTACCTTTGCACCCAGTCATTAACTCTTTTATGATCCCAATCTTTATGGGCAGCAGTAATAGCAATCTTAATATTTTCATATGCTGACATCCACGGCAGAAGGGCGAAATTCTGAAACACAACCATGCGGTCAAGGCCTGGCCCATTAATCCTTCTTCCATCAAGTTCAACCTGTCCAGCAAAGGGTTTGTCTAAACCTGCGATAATGTTTAAGAGAGTAGATTTGCCACAGCCTGAATGACCAACAATGGTCACAAATTCACCTTTCTGCATCTCAAAAGAGACATCTTTGAAAACACACTGCAATCTCTTCTCATCCGTACTCGGGAAATATTTTGTTAAATTTTGAATTCTCAAAAACGACATTATTTTAGCCTATTAATCAGCATACGCAATACGTTTAGCAATCTTGTTGAGAACGATATCAATAACAACCCCAACTAAACCAATTAAAAGGATAGCAAAGATAACACTTGTTAAGGACAGGTTGTTCCATTCATTCCATACAAAATAACCGAGACCAAACGAACCCAGCAGTGCCTCTGCAGGGACAATGGCAACCCATGCACTTCCCATAGAAATCCGCATCCCTGCTACAATGGTTGGTCCTGCCGCAGGCAAAATCACCCGAAAGAGTCGGTTGAACCAGTTCAGTTGTAAAATCTTGGACACATTTATATAGTCTTTTTTTATATTTGATACGCCAAAAGAGGTATTGGCAAGCGTAGGCCAGAGGCTCGCCATAAAAACAACCAACAGCGCGGTAACACCACTGTGCTTCACACTGTACAGCAGAAGAGGCATCCAGGCAATGGGCGAAATTGATTTCAGTATCTGTATATAAGGGTTGACTGCTTTATAGATAGTGTTATTCAAACCGAATATGACACCAAAAATAATAGCAACCATAACCCCACCACCAAAACCCAATATCAGGCGTCCTATACTGTATAAGGTTAAAATGCCTACACCTTTGTCATTAGGTCCTTTATCATAAAAGGGATTTAAAAGGAGCTCTTTTGCTGTTTTTGCCACAGGCAAGGGTCCAGGAAGTCCTCTGCCTGCTGAGCCAGCAGTGAGAAGATGCCACGCACCAACAAAAATCACCAGCATTCCCAGGCTCAAAACCAACCAATTTTTCTGTTTTAATAAGAATGTCATTTCCCCTCCTATCTTTCCCGTTTTATAGCAAAATCTTTTAGATATTCAAATGACTTTGCAGGGTCAAATACTTTTCCCAAAATTGTATGCTTCTTGTAGGTTGTCTTTGGTGCCTTGTATCCTAATTCACGCATATATTTCGCACAATCAGTGGCAAGGAAAACCTCTTCAGCTATCTTTTTGTAGTTAACATCACCCTTTATGTAGCCCCATCTCTTCATCTGAGTCAGTATCCATACTGCCATGGAGTGCCAGGGGAAAGGATCAAAGTCTATGCGGTCAGGGACATTCAGGTAATTACCTAAACCATCAGGGAATTTTCCTGTAAGAACCTGCTTTATCACTTCCACGGGCTGGTTTAGATAGTTGCGAGGGGCAATCGCCTCAGTAATACTTTCACGATTTTCAGCCCTGTGGGCATAATGGGTAGCATCCACAATAGCCTTAAATACTGCCTTAAAGGAATTTGGCATCGTTGTAGCAAATTCTTTTGAGGTTGCAAAGGCACAGCATGGATGCCCAGGCCATATATCTTTTGATAATTTAAATATGAATCCAACACCTTCATATACTGCCCTTTGATTGAATGGATCAGGTGCTAAATATCCATCGACATTCCCGGCCTTTAGGTTTGCCACCATCTCCGGAGGTGGAACTACCCTGATTTTTACATCCCTGTCAGGGTCAACGCCACCTTCAGCTAAAAAGTATCGCAACAGGAAGTTATGCATTGAATAATCAAACGGCACGCAGAAGGTAAACCCCTTCATATCTTTAGCAGTTTTTACCCCTTTGTGCTTTATATGAAGTATGATAGCCTGTCCGTTAATATTTTCAACAGCAGGCATATAAAAGGGAACGGACTGTGAACCAGCTCCTACGGTAATTGCAAGGGGCATGGGTGATAGCATATGGGTGCAATCCACCTGTTTGGCAATTGCCCAGTCGCGAATCATAGCCCACCCCGAAGCCTTTACTACCTCTGTACCTTTAAGACCGTATTTTTCGTAAAATCCCATTGGATGGGCCATAATTATTGGAATAGCACAGGTTATAGGGATAAAACCAATTTTTAAAGCTGTTTTTCCCAGAGGCCCCGTAGCCTCCTTCGCCCATGCCTTGACTTTTTTTAGAGGGAGTAAATCAGAGATAATAGCTAATGCAGTAGCGGATCCTACAACTTTCATGAATTCACGCCGACTTATTTCATCTCCTCCAAATAGCGCTCTAACAACAGAGCTTTCTACAGCACGATCAATGATATCTTCCTTAGTTATTACAGGGCGTGACTCCTTTTCAGTTTTACTGTTACATAAGCATTGCGAGTGTGACAAAGAGACTTCCGGATCGAATGGATCTGCTAAACTTTTTACCGTTGAAACAATATCATGGTCTTTATTTTTATCTTTGTGTTTCATATAAATCTCCTCCTTCTCTAATATCTTCAACCTTATCCTTCAGCGAACTCGGTTCTTCATTTCTAATATGCCAGAATCATGCCAATATATGTACCATTGATTTATAAGGAAATTTGAAGAAAACTGATGCTACATTTTTGTAAGTTGATACAATTTTGTAGGTTATAATTAATCCTAAAATTCTTTTTCGTTAATCGTTTATTTTCTTGACATTCCAGTTAAGTGGAAAGTTTATAATAAGAACATGAAAAGATTCTTTATTGGAGATATAGCTAAGAGATTTGGTCTGAACCAGAGAACCCTCAGGTATTATGAGACGATTGGACTTTTACCAAAGGTAGGAAGGACAGAGAGCGGTTATAGAATTTATACCGATGAAACATATAGAAGGCTGGAGTTCATCCTAAAGGCTAAATCCATCGGTCTTAAGCTCGATGAGATTAAAGAGATATTACTTCTTCATGATAAAGGTGAGATCCCGTGTGAATGTACGAAGGATTTTATCAAAAGTAAAATTAAAGAGATTGAGGAAAAAATCACTGCCCTCACAGAGTTAAAAACAAAATTATCTGAGGTACTTAGAACTAAAACACATAGAAAAGCACCGGTCTCAATATGCCCTATAATTGAAGATTCTGAAAAAACACTTGACTCTCCATCCAACTGGATAGTTTAAGCTGTGTTTAGAAAGGAGGTGATGGAGATGTCAAGGAAGAGAAAGGTAGAAGTCTTTACAGGAGGATGTCCTCTTTGCGATGAGACAGTCAGACTTGTGAAGAAGATTTCCTGCCCGAGTTGCGATATGACAGTTTATAATTTAAATGAGAAAGGGATGGATAAGGCAAGGGAATATGGCATTAACTCTGTGCCAACTGTAGTTGTGGATGGAAAGATTCTGGATTGCTGTGTAAGGAGAAAGCCTACAGAGGTTGACCTTAAAGCAGCCGGCATAGGAACACCACTTTAATCCACGCTCTATTGCACTTGTTCCTGACAAAACTTTTTCACTTGTTCTTTCTGGCAACTTTCCGTGGAATATTCAGATGAAGTACATGAGAACAAAATAAATCTTACGTGAAGTCAGGAGCAAGTGCCTCTATGACAGTCATAGAAGTGTTCTCATAGAGCACATGCTGTCTTTATTAAAATATAACATTAAGGCATGCGTCTGTGATGGCTGAAACGATGACAAGACCCTCTCTATTAATCACAAATCTCTCTCTTGAAGCAAGAATGAAATCCTGAAAATCACCTGCCTGAGTTATCCATAAAATTCCTTCATCGCATGAAATCTTCAATTCCCTGCCGTTTTCTATTCTCAGCAGCGAATCATGTTTCATGCATACTCTAAGGGTGTTTTCCCCTACCCTGCAAATAGTTCCGGAGAATTTATCTCCTGGTCTGATATTGGAATTAACCTGTCTCATGCATTAAGTCTAATGCCTGACAAAATAAAATTACAGATTCAAATATTTATTTTTGTTACCATAACAGTTATCATATTAAAAAACTGTTATGCCTTACTTTTATGAGAACTGTTACTTGTAAACAGCCTCTGCGAGATATAAAATAAAGTAAATCCACATACGAGGAAATGGGATGAAAGAACCTGCTTTATATGAAAAGGTGGCGAATGAGATAACCAATCTTATTAAAAAAGGGACTTTCCGTCCTGGAGAACGCATCCCGTCGGTAAGGCAACTGCATAAACAACTACAGGTCAGCATTTCAACGGTTATGGAGGCATACCGACTTCTCGAAGATCATGGCATGATAGAATGTCGTCCTCAGTCAGGATACTATGTAATTTCCCTGCCTGCATCTACCTCATTGGAGATAGATGCATCAAAGCCTTCGCCAAAACCAACAAAGGTAAGCGTCAACGAACTGATTATGATGATTCTTAAGGACGGACGCAATCCTGACCTCATTCAACTGGGAGCAGCCATACCCAATCCTGAGCTTTTGCCCGTTGAGAGAATCAACCGCGCCCTTTCTGTAGTTACACGGCGTTATAGAATCAGAAACATATTGTATGAGTTTTCTCCCGGCTGTGAGGAACTGAGGGTTCAGATTGCGCGGCGTGCATTGACTTCAGGATGCACCATCACTCCGGATGATATCATTATCACTTCAGGCTGCCAGGAGGCAATCATGCTCGCACTAATGGTTATCTGTAAGCCTGGAGATACAGTTGCGATTGAGTCGCCGACTTATTACAACTTCCTTCAGGCAATCGAGATACTTGGCCTCAGAGCCATTGAGATACCAGCCCATCCAAGAGATGGTATTAATATTGACACGCTCCGCTACGCCATAGAGCACAATCCCATAAAAGCATGCCTCTTCATTACCAGTTTCAGCAATCCTCTCGGAAGCTGCATGCCGGACGATAAGAAAAAGGATCTCGTGGAAATGCTTTCAGAATACGATATTCCTCTCATTGAGGATGATATCTATGGAGACATATCATTTTCATATCAGAGGCCGAAGACTGCCAAGGCATTTGACCGTAAGGAAATTGTGCTTTTATGTTCATCATTCTCCAAGACCATTGCTCCCGGTTACAGGGTGGGATGGATGGTGCCAGGGAAATTCAAAAATGAGATTGAGCGCCTCAAATCTGTAAGCAATATTGCCACAGCGACCCCAATACAGCTTGCCATAGCCGACTTCCTTGCAGATGGCGGATATGACCATCATTTGAGGAAGATCAGGAGAATATATGCCAGAAATGTAGCTCTTATGTCCGAGGCTGTAAATATGTATTTCCCGGAAGGCACCAGAGTATCCCGTCCGTCAGGAGGGCATGTGCTGTGGGTGGAACTCCCGAAACATATAGATTCCCTTGAACTTTACGAAAAGGCTTTAAAGAAAGGGATCAGCTTTGCCCCTGGCCCTATATTTTCCTCAAGACAAAAGTATCGCAACTTTCTCAGGCTTAATGCAGCAAGCTGGAACGAAGATATAAAGGCTGCGGTCAAAACTCTCGGCTCTCTTGCGGGAAAGAAGTAACGGAGGTATTACAAAATGATAACAAAGGAGTTTGCACAAACTTTTGCACAGGAGTGGATCGAGGAGGCAAAAGGGCTGCTGAGGTAATGTTTTTTAACGAAAACAAAAAGGTAAAAAAGGCTATTGCCTATTATAATGAGGCTTAGATATCTCCTTGCGATAAATTAGAGAGAATAATATTTTATATGATTCTATAAAATCAGGGATACAGCGCAATGGTTCTGGATAATTCTACAAAGGCAGTGGATGCATGGTATCCGAGAAGGGTGGATTATCTGTGAATGTAGTATAGGTCATCTCATTATCAAAAAGTTCTTGACATTTTGTTTCCCAAAGTATATAAGTAGATTAGAATATACTTAAGGAGTAAGCAAATGAAGGTTGAGGCAGAGTCTTTTAAGATCCTTTCGGTAGAAAGTAGAATAAAGATTATTGAAATGCTCAAGGCAGGACCGCTTTCTGTAAATACAATAGCCGAAGCATTAGGAATTAGTCAATCTGCGGTATCCCAGCATCTTCGCATACTAAAGCAGGCAGGTTTAGTTACAGATGAAAGGAAAGGTTATCACATTTACTATTCATTAAACAAAGATAAACTCGACAAATACCAGCAGGAACTGATAAGGGTCTGCACCTGTGGTTGCGAACTTAGTAAAAGAAAACATATCTCAGAGACTAAAGAGGCTTTATTGGAATATAAAAAGCGACTTGAGAAAGAGATAAAACAGGTGAGAAGAAGAATCGCAGAGCTCAAAAAAGAGAAGAGATAATTTATATTTTTTTTCATAAATTATAAGTTAATACTAATAAACTTATACTAAATTTCACATGTGCCAGGAGAATACATCTATAAGTTCCAAAAAGAATTGTAGTTATGAACAGAAATCTGAAAAGGAAATTCTGACCAAGAATAAACTGATTGCACGGTTAAAAGAATATAAAAGGTATTTGGAATCAGAGCTTGTAATCGTTAATAGCAAGTTAGAAGTAAAGGATACTGCCAAGAAAGGAGGTGGATAAATATGTCAGATACTAAGAAAGACACTAAGAAAAAAAGTGGAACATTAGACAAAGTCATACATGAAATCAAGACATCAGATTGTGGATGCGATTGTGGTTGCGTTCCACCGATCAAAAAGTAGTGGAGGATTAGAGGAGAGGGGGATAAAAGACTAAATCCCCTCTCCTTCTACACAGACAACTCTTAATCATAGGAATGTCCGAAGATATGCCTGAATCCCCTTTGTTCATCAAGGATAAATAATGAAAATCTATCAGGGTTTCATAGAATATTTAGAAAGGCATTAAAGAAATTCTTTGCGGTTTTTTTGAGTTCATGAACTTTTACATCTGTTTCATTTAATATCTTTGCAGGATTAATTTTCCCCTTAAGTTCCTTTACCTCCTCATCGTTTACATCAAACCATTCTTTTATCATGCTTTCTGTAACTTCGATGTGAAACTGGAGGGCATATATCTTTTTTCCAATACGAAATGCCTGATTAGGATAGTTTATTGACGATGCAAGCCTTACAGATCCATCAGGAAGGTCAAAGGTATC
>JBFLZU010000017.1:22922-24907 GCA_040756155.1 Nitrospirota bacterium
ATCTTTCATGCCATCTTCTGTCACATTGATCTCATACCATCCGATCTCTTTTACATCTCCAGGATAGACCCTTGCCCCTGATGCCTCTGCTATGAGCTGGGAACCAAGGCAGATGCCGATGGCAGGAAAATCTTCTGCTATTGCCTTTTTAATAAGCCTTATTTCATCCCTGAGAAATGGATACCTGTTTTCTTCATAGACTCCCATAGGACCTCCCATAACAACAAGTCCCCTATATCCATCAAGGTTATCAGGAACCCTGTCTCCTTCCCAGAGCCTTACGGTCTTATGTCCGATGTCCTTTTTCTTCAGGACATCCTCAAAGACCCCTATTCCCTCACTTTTAACATGCTGGAGAACAAGAAACATTTCTTTAGTCATTTTTTCACCCCTTTATTTTTCATTTTAACAAACCTTATAGAGCTTTTTCCATTTGTTTAATATGATGTAAATCATTGAAATTTTCTTGGCAGATAGATTATTGTATAATAAAATGACATTTTGAGAGGTAAAGATGTTAAAGGAAAGTTGTCCTGGAAGCGAAAGGATAAAAAAACCAGCACCAGAGGATATAAAATGTCGCCTCTGCGGGGAAACGGTTGAGATATGGTCTGACGAAGTAGAAGCAAGGTGTAAAAGGTGTGGCTTTATAAACTCGAGGGTCCCTGAACCCTCGTGTATTGACTGGTGTCCAGTAGCAAGACAGTGTGTTGGGGATGAAAAATACGAGAGGCTTAGGACCAAATAATCAGTTCCATACCACCTAAAACCTCTAAAAATCTTCCCTTTCTTTTCTTTTTCCTGTAACGGTTAGAATTTGCATCTTTTTGGGAAATCATAGGGGAAATCTTAGGGACACTGAGCTTGTCTAAAAACTCTTTTTCAATTTCTGAGCTAACAGAACCTTTTTTCATAAAAGTATCAAAAGTCCCCCATCCTTTTAATCTTACTCTAAGGCTGGCAGCATCCGTTCCTTTCTCATTATCGCTGCCGTAATCTTTAACAGGTTGTGGGCTGTTGCTGCTATCTTCCATTCAATCCTTACCTTCTCTAATCCCCTCAGAAGAAACTGGCTGAATCCACCCCTCGTTTTTATCTGGCCGAAGACTGGTTCCACCAAACATTTTCGTTTCCCGTAAATCGCTCTGCCTTCAGCGGTATTTATCTTTTCTCTCATTCGCTCTCTATACTCTTCATACATTACTAGGTACATTAATAGGGACAGCCAGGCTGTCCCTATTTTGTTGTCCCCTGGTTTATTAGTATATACATAGCCGATTTTATTCAGCTAACGTAGAATTCTGCGGTGGCGATTCGCCATCCGCAGGAATGATTCGTTAGATGCTATCTACTCTCTTTTTTATTAAATCAGGTCTTCTCTTGCCATGAATTACAGCAAGGATTATTATCTTTTCTCCCTCTATAAGATAAATGATTTTGTATGGAAACCTTTTGATAAGATGTTTCCTTGTTCCTTTGTATTCTATTGGATGAATTTCAGGATTTCTATTGATGAAGTTGATTCCTGCATCGACCTGCAAAAGGAAGTCATAACCTAACCCTCTCCGTTTATCTTCATACCAGGAAAAGGATTCCTTTAAGTCATCTTCGGCTTCAGGCCTGACAATGACCTTATATTTCATTGTCTGTTCAATATTCTTTTATAAACATCTTCCCATGGAGAACCTAAATCAGGGTTTCTATGATAAGCCTCCAATCGTTCATCAATTATCCTTTTCTCATCTTCTGTTAATTCAATAGCCTCAGCTTCTGTGGCTATTGTATCCCAAATATCTTCTACCAGTTGGATTCTTTCAGGTATTGACAATGCAATAGTATCTGTTGCTGTTATCTTCTTCATGGTTATACCCCCTTGCTTTATTTGTTTTGCATCTGCTATCTATTTTAACCTATTTTAGCTAAAATTTACAAATCTTTCATACACCTCTTATTTCTATGTTGTCGAACTGGCCTGCCTGTATTTG
>JBFLZU010000018.1 GCA_040756155.1 Nitrospirota bacterium
ATTTACAGGCAAAGTTACAGTAAAAGTTGTCCCTTTTGATAATTTGCTCTCCACTCTTATCTTTCCACCATGATCCTCTATAATTCTTTTGCTTATGGCAAGCCCAAGACCCATTCCCTTTTCACTTGTTGTATAAAAGGGGTCAAATATTTTCTCTATATCCTCTGGAGGCATACCCTTCCCCGTGTCTAATATCGCTATGTCAACATTTTTACCATCTTGATTTATAGAAACCCTTAACACACCATCTTCTTGGATAGCCTGACAGCCATTGTTTATTATGTTAATAAACGCCTGTTTTAGCTTTTTTGAATCGCCTGTGATATTGATTTTAACATTCTTATAAATTTTTTCAACACTAATCTTCCTTCTCTCAAGTTCAAGTTTAACTTTTAAATCTTCAAGTATCTCGTCCATCAGCGCAGTTATATCTACTTCATCCATACGCGATAAAGTTGCCCCTGCGGAATAATGCAGGAGGTCCTTGATAAGCCCATCTATTTTTTCTATGTCAGCACTGACAATTTTTGAGAATGTATTCTGGAACTCAGGGTCATTATGTTTTTCTGGCATCAACTGGACAAAGGTCTTTATAGAAGTAAGAGGGTTTCTAATTTCATGTGCAAAGGTCGCAGACATCATACCCATTGACGCAAGTCTTTCTGATTTTACTTTTTCTGCATAAAGGCTTGCATTTTTTAGAGCAATAGCTGTCTGGTTAGAGATAGTGTTGAGAAGGTTTATGTCTTCATTGGTAAACATATCTCCTGATAATTTTTCTCCAAGAATCATCAAAAAAGATAACTTACCATCAATAAATACAGGCACTATAGCCTCACTATTAAAAGGTTTAAGGGCGCTTGTGATATTATCTATTGCCTCCTGCCCGAGAAGGTTAATAATTCCTGGTAGCTCATCTTTAATAACAATATCATCAGAAGTTCTCAGGAGCTTAATTATCTCTGAGTTTCCATTTATCTTAAGCTCTTTTTCATCTTCTCTTCCTTCTTTTCTTTTCATTCCATCTTTTCCCTTTCTATAAGCCATGTGATAAACCACCTCATAATCTCCACCCGAAACAGCAGACAATAGATAAATGCTTTTTAAACCCAGTGTTGAAATAATTATGTAACCTACAAAATTAAATATCTTCTTAAAATCAAACATTGAGACAAGGTCATGGCTAACTTTCTGTATAGTGGCATAATAATCATATGTTTTTTTGTAGAAAATCTTGTCAATAAGTAACTGGATTCTATTTTTAAGAGGGTTGAACAGAATAGCAATGGTAACCGCAGCGATAACTGTAATTGTAAAAGAAGATATTCCAACCATGTTAGATAAATATTTAGTCATGGTAAGCACAAGCACGACAAAAAGGCTGGTCAAGATTCCGGCAGCAAGAGAGTAAACCGCGGTTTTTTTAACTACGATATTGATGTCCATAAGGTGGTAGCGAAGTATAGCGTAGGTAACAATAAGACAATATATGGGAATTGTAAAGTTTCCAAAAGGGTATATATTAATACCAAACATGGGTAAAAAATTTGTAATACCACCTAAGAACCCTATTAGAAATCCAGAAATTATATATATAGTTTGGAGACGTTTAAGTCCCGTTGTCTTAGGGAAAAATCTTAACAGTTCGGCAAAGCTCCAGACTACTAAAAACAACCAAAGACCTACAGCAATGGAATAAATCCATGTCGCGTCGTTAAAATATAAGTTAAAAACATATCGAGTCCTGTTTATAAATTGATCTGTCATAACATCAAACCACAGGAAGAATAACCCTATTGAATATGCTATAGTAATACTTTTTCTACGCTTTAAACCACAAAAGCTACACACCATATGGTAGAAGAATACGCTAATAAATAGTCCTCCTATATGTGCAAATCTCCAGCCGAATAATGCGATTGACTCCGTAGAAGCTCTCCCAACTATAAAACACCCAAATCCCCATATTGATACTACTAAATTGAAAAGAACCCAGATATGATGCAGTTTCGTCCTTCTATGTGCGAGAATAACCAATGCTAATAACAAACAAATGACTCCCAGTAATAAGCCAGATACTGTGAATGGATCCATAAATACTAATCCTAAAGGAATACCTATGACGAAAACAAAAAACATCGCAGGTATACCTAGGTGTGAGATAGTTACTTCAATGTCCATAAATCTATGTCTTAAGATTGCGTAGGTAATTACAAGACAGTAAATCGGTATGACAAAATTTCCAAAAGGATATATATCAATTCCAAACAAAGGAAAGAAATTAGTAATTCCTCCTGAAAATCCTATTAACGTTCCCACCAGGAAATAAAGACTTTGATTTTTTTTCTTAATACCAGAACTCCTTTTGTAATACACAATTAACTCGTAAGATCCCCAGATAACTAAGCTCATCCAAATAAAGAAAAAAAGCAGATAAAATAAACCCGGAGCTTGCACATAATAAAAAGAGTTAAAGGCAAACCTCACTTTTGCTATAAATAGATCAGTAAGATTTAAAAACAGAAAGAAAAGACCCTGTAGGTAAGCGAAAATTATAAAATTTCTTCGTTTAACTTCAATATCACTGAATATGCAAATGGTATGGTAGAAGAACACTGGAATAAGTATCACGCCTATATGAGCCAATCTCCAGCTAATTATTGCTGATGAAGGAATGGTAGCCTTTCCTACTAATAAAGCACCAAATCCCCATAAAGACACTGCTAAGTTAAAAAGAGCCCATATGCGATGGAGTCTTGTTTTCCCATATATAAAAATAACTAATGCTAATAACAAACAAGTGATTCCCAGCAATAGGCCAGCTAATGCGAATAAGTTCATAAGTTAATTTCCTTATTTAAAATTTTCTTCGACGTATCTCGTCCTAAATATGCAACACCAGCCACGCCCTGAACTAAAGTGGTCCAGTGTCCAGTCAAATATAAATTTTCGAAATTTGTTCTTTGAGTAAAACCTGTAACAGCAAACTGCGAAGGTATCCCTGCCCATCCATAGGCTGCACCTCTGTAATTCAATGTCCATTTATATAAAGTATTAGGTGTTGCAGCATCTTTAAAGACAATGTGAGATGATAAATTAGGAAAAACGCGTTCTACCTTCTTTATAAAAACATTAATTAATCTTTTCTTATTAACCTTCCAGTACTCTTTATCTTTAAAAGGAGCATTAACTATCATAAGAATACTTTTATTATCGGAAGATAAACGAACTAAGAACCAATCCAAATTATCAATTTCTCCCTCAATAGCTGGCTTATACATTTTATCAATATCATAATAAGGCAAAAACCATATATTAGTATTAGGACATATATTCCCCTGAGAATTGAAACATTTACCTATACCCAGATATAAGATAAGCATAGATAATGACGGCACTAAACTCTTTAATTTATTTACTATATCCTTGTTTACCAACTCTTCTCCTATTAAAGTAAGAAATGTTTGTGTTGCATCAGCGTTAGAAATTACATATTTAGCTGAGAGTAGACCTTTCCTTCCTATTTCTACACTCTCAACTTTTTTATTTTTTATTTTTATCCTCTTAGCAAGACAAGAAAAATATACATCACCACCAAATTCTTTAAACCGCTCAATGAGAATATCTGCAAAAGCCTGGATAGAGTTGTCGGGATAATATCCACCATCAAACATAAATTCTTTATATATAAGAGTGCCTGTAATCGCAGATATTTGTTTTGCAGGTAAGCCAGCGTTGCCTAACAAGGGAAGCGAAAGAATCGCTTTTAATCTGTCGTCTTTGAAATACTTATCAAGTAATACTTGAAAGGTGATAGACCTCAGTGGGCTAAAAGATATGCCTTCACAACCATTTATATAGGTAAAAAATTCCTTGATTTTCTTCGCTTCTTTTGGAAAGTTATCCTGAAATTCTTGAATTGTTTTTTCTAGATTGTTCCAGAAATGAATTTTAAAATCAGGTGCAATAATAATATCTGATGGGTCATATCTCTTAATCTTTAACCTTTTTTCTAAACCTAGTTCTTTTAGAATTATCCTGATATTGCCGCCCTCTCTTAGGCTGCCTAAAGAATGTACACAGGCATCAAAATGAAATCCACCTCGTGTAAATGACGTGCAGTAGCCGCCTGGCTTGGCATTTTTCTCCACAATCAAAGTTTTCATCCCTGCCTTAGCCAAATAGCAACCACAAACAAGGCCACTTATTCCTGCACCAATAATTATTGCGTCATAATCATATTTGTTTGACATATTTAATTTAGTCTTTTAAAAATCACTGCCCCATTATATCCTGCGAAACCACAGGATAATTTCATAGCCGTATTAAGAGAATAAGGAGTTAGTTCCCTTACTAATTCGATATTATATTTTGGTTCAACTTCTTCACAATTCAATGTTGGTGGAATTAATTTTTTTCCCATAGACAATAAAAGAATAATGCTTTCTAAAATTGCGCTTCCTCCTAAGTTATGACCCACATACGGCTTAAATGCTGTTATTAATGGTCTCTTAGAATTTCTACCAAAAATATCTGTAATTGCCTTTGCTTCATATCCATCGGTAACTTTAATTGCAACTCCGTGAGGATTAATTAAATCGATATCTTCTGGTCTTAAATTAGTTTTTTTGAGAGCATATTCTATGGTCTTTTGGTAAGATAAACTTCCTATTCTTGGCAATGTCACTTTCCAGCCCTCCAGAGAGAATCCCCCTCCTAAATACTCAGCATATATATGAGCTTTTCTATTTAAGGCATGGTTTAATTCTTCTAAAACTATCGCTGAAGCTCCATCGCCAAGAACTATACCATCAGCCTTTTTAGAAAAAGGCTTCATTCTTCCATCTTCAGCATAAAGACCCTGTTCTTTAAACCATAAATGCTTAAACATAGTATCAGAGTTATCTCCTCCTGCCAGCAATACAATATCGCTTTCACCATATTTTATCTGTCTTGCGGCGGATTCTAAAGCAAATAAACCTGATGCACAGGCATTGTTGGTAAATAAGGAGTATCCGTGAATATTAAATGCCTTTGCAACGAAATACAGATACATAAAAGTTTGGAGGTCGTAACCATCGTGAGAGAACTGTTCAAACACGTGCTTGAACAATTTATGCTTAGAAAATTTACTATTTAAGGGATATTTTTCTATATATGCTATGGTTTCTTTAATTAGTCCTTCGCAAAAAGGTTCAAATCCTGGATGTTCAACCGTCAAAAATAATCCGATATTGTTATCCTCTTTATCGTAAGAAATTTTACTGTCATCTATAGCTAATTTGACTGCTGCTAATAAATAGAAGAGGTCTCTATCTTCCTTTCTTTTTTTCCATGTCTTGATATCCTCAATTATTTCCTCTTCGATATTAAATTTTTCGATATCAAAATCATCTATTTTATGAAGATAAAAATTATCCCACAATTCTCCATCGAGTTTAAATTCTTTTAAACCTAAACCTACCCGTTTTCCCAAAATGCCTTCCCAGAAAGCCTCTTTGCCAATTCCCGTTGAGGCTAAAGGACCTATTCCTGTTATAACTACTCTTTTTCCTCTCGCCATAAATAGCTCAAAGTTCAAAACTCAAAGCTCAAAACCACAGTTATAAAGCTTAAAACTATTTTTATTTTTTAGTTTTGAGTTGCAGTTTTGACTTTTGACATTTGAGTTTTAAGTTATCATGTTAATTAAACTTCTTAATAACCAAACAAGAATTATTGCCACCAAAGGCGAAACCATTATTCAAGGCAATATTTACTTTCTTTACTTTTGCTTTATTAGGAACACAATCTATGTCACATTTTGGGTCAGGCGTCTCAAAATTTATCGTTGGAGGGATAATATCTTCTTTAACAGTAAGACAGCAGGCTAATGCCTCAATCGCAGATGCGGCACCCATGGTATGACCAAGCATGGATTTTATTGAACTGACAGGAATCGTTTTATATTGTTCTTTAAAAACATTTTTAATTGCTGCGCATTCAGTTTTATCGTTACCGGGCGTACCAGTCCCATGAGCGTTTATATAATCAACCTCTTCTTTCTGAATATCCGCTTCTTTTAAGGCTTTTCGTATTACTTTTTCAATACCCTCTAGCTGTGAGGCAGTCATATGGTAAGCATCACAACTAAGGCCATAGCCCAATATCTCTGCATAGATGTTTGATTTTCTTTTCAGAGCAGACTCCAATGATTCGAGAACAAGAATCCCTGCTCCCTCGCCAACCATCATTCCCTTTCTATTTTTATCAAATGGCTGACATTTTTCAGGTGCCATTGCATAGAGGCGATGAAAGCCACTAAATGCAAGTTTAGAGAATGAATCGGCACCCCCAACAATAGCATAATCTAAGTCTCCCATTCTTATTAAATCAAATCCATAACCTATTGCATAATTACCAGCAGCACAGGCTGTGGGAATAAGATAATTTGGCCCCTGAAGTTTAAAGTAATTAGCAATATTAGCAGATAAATTATTCGGCGAAGACTGTAATATTTTTGTTTTGTTTATCTTATCAGCCCCTTCCTTAATCCAGGCATCAATGGATTCCTCTAATGGTCTCTCACCCATCGTTGTCCCAATAAAAACACCTGCTCTTTTTTTGTTAATGTTTCTTGAAGATAATCTAGCATCTTCTAAAGCCAGAGAAGTAGAAGCTATAGCCAACTGTGAGGTGCGACCTAAAAATTGAACCTTTCTTTTAGAAATAAATTCTTCAGGAATAAAATTCTTTATTTCACCACCATAATGACACCTGAACTCTCTGGTATCGAATGAAGTAACTTTGCTTATACCTGATTTACCATTTATTATGGCTTTCCAGAATTCATCTTTGCCAATCCCTACAGAAGAAACTACCCCCAGTCCTGTGACTACTATTCTGCGGTTATTCACTCTTTTTACCCCGTGAGATAATTTTTAAGTCGATTCTTTAGATACCTTTTGCCCCATGCTGTTTTCAAGTATTTCTCCCTCATTCTGGCATCGTGCTCATTTAAGCAAGCTTCATAGTATATAATTTTAAATGGCATCCTACTTTTAGTAGATTGAATCCTACCATTATTATGGTCTTCAATACGTCTCTTAAGATTCCGTGTTGAGCCAGTATACCATTTGTGATCTTTTAGGCTCTGTAAAACATATGTATAAATCATTATAATATCTCACGGGGTTTAATTCCAAACACAAGGTTTGCTTTAGCAACAATCTTATCATTAACTTTTGCTATAGCATCTATTATCGCTGCATAATCCAGAATTTTTACACTATTTGTTTCTACAATAAGTTTATTCCCTGGATACACAGGAGAAATAAACTCTGCTTTGACTTTACCTAAATAATAATTAGGATGAGCTTTGGCTATCTCCGGTTTAGAAAGGGAATAAAGGATTATTGAAGTCTGTGCCATTGCTTCTATGATTAAGACTCCCGGCATCACAGGTCTACCGGGAAAATGCCCCTCAAAAAAACTTTCATTGTTTTTGATATTCTTGACAGCCACAACTCTTTCAGTGCCTTCAATCTCAATTACTTCATCAATAAAAAGAAATGGCTCTCTATGTGGCAAAATAGATTTAATTTTTTCCTTATCCCAATTCATATTTCTATTTAGCTCAAAGTTCAAAACTCAAAGCTCAAAACCACAGCCCACAACTTAAAACTTTTTTAGCTTTAAGTTGTAGTTTTGACTTTTGACCTTTGCGTTTTGAGTTATCATATAGTCTAATGTCCATTGTCTATCTTTACTTAAGGTTTTTAGTATATTCAATTATCTGCCTGATACTTCTGATATTAGGGATATCCTTTTCAGGGATGATAACCCGATACTTCTTTTCAAAAGCAGCCACAATCTCAATTGCTTTTAATGAATCTACCCCCAAATCTTTAAAAAAGTCTGCATCAGGCTTAAGTTTTTCTGGTGGAACCTCTGTAATATCTGAAACTAATTTCTTTATTTCTTCTTCGAAATTATTTGCCATATACCTCCTTAATCCGTCATTCCGTGCTTGACACGGAATCCAGGGTTTTTAAAATAGTTCTGGATTCCTGCTTCCGCAGGAATGACAGAGAAAGCAAATTTTCACCCTTCTTTATAAGCCAAAGGTTCATTGATATTTCGCTATAACTACTGATGCATTGCTTCCACCAGGGCCATAATTGTTAATTAATACATTATTTATTCTGGCTATCCGTGCTTTATTAACTACATAGTCAAGATCGCAATCATTATCTCTTATCTTATAATTAATCGTGGGTGGTATAAAACCATTAACTATGCTACCCACAGAAGCAACAATCTGAAGTAGACCACCTGCACTATAGGGCTCTCCTATCATTGACTTGATGGAGCTCATTGGAATATTGTAAGCGAACTTACCAAAAACATCCTTTATTACTTTTGTTTCTAATCTATCCTGTTGAGGTACAGAGTTTGCCGAAGCACTTATATAGTCTATATCGGTAATTTTTAATTCGGAGCTATAAATTGCTTTCTTCATACTTTCTTTCAACCCATACGCTTCTGGATGATATTTACCCGTCTTATATGCGTCAAAAAAACTGCCTATACCTTTAACTTCAGTGTAAATATTTGCCTTCCTTTTTTCAGCATATATCTCATCTTCTATTACTATAACTGCTGCTCCTTCACTCAATATGATTCCATTTCTTCTTTTATCAAAAGGACAGGATAATTCTTCACCTCTTATGCCAGCAAAAAAACCTAAATGATAAAACCCGGCAAAATTTACCAGTGAAAGACTCTCCACCGCCCCCACCAAAACTGCTTTAATTCGTCCCAGTCGGATAAAATCTATAGCGTATTTTAATGCATCTATGCTTGAACTATAACCTGTAGAAACAGTTGTATTAAATCCCTGAATATTAAACCGTATTGAGACCTGGCTTGAAGCAGCATTTATTACTATCCCGGGGAAAAGAGAAACATCAGTAAAAAGGGGACCATCTCTTATTAATTCTTTATCAAATTCAGCAAAATTCCAGAGAGAAGATAAGGTAGTTCCCGTGCAGACTCCGGTATCATCTGTATTGTTATAGTTAATGCTTAACTTTGCATCCTCTATTGCTAATTTTGCAGCAGAACACAATAATCTTGTGCTTCTATCAAGACCTTTTAAGCCTTTATAGCCTAAAAAATATGTTGGCTTAAAATCCTTAATCTCACCACCCAACTTACACTTAAACTCACTTGTATCAAATCGGCTAATGGGTTTAATCCCTGAACGACCTTCTTTTAAAGATAGCCAGAATTGTTCCTTCCCTATACCATTCGGCGCAACTACCCCTATACCTGTTATTACTATTCGTTTTTTACTCATTTACCCCGTGAGATAACCCATTGTATATCATATTGTATATCATGAGGTACCCTCCCCAAGATAACTTTTAAGGCGATTTTTGAGATATCTTTTACCCCATGCAGTTTTTAAATATTTTTCTCTCATTCTCGCATCGTGTTCATTTAAACAAGCTTCATAATATATAATTTTGAATGGTCGCCTATTCGTAGTAGATTGAATCCTACCATTATTATGGTCTTCAATTCGTCTCTTGAGACTTCGAGTTGAACCTGTATACCATCTGTTATCTTTTAGACTTTGTAAGATATATGTATAAATCATAACAGTATCTCACGGGGTTAACTCATTCCACCATCTATAACTATAGTCTGACCAGTGATATAACTTGCATCATCGCTAACTAAAAATTTTACTACCTTTGCTACTTCTTCTGGTCTACCTAATCTACCTAAGGGTATCTGTTTTATTATTTGACTTTTATATTCCTCTTTTAAATCTTTAAGCATGTCTGTTTCAATAAAACCAGGGGCAACTGCATTAATTCTGATGTTATAAGAAGCAACTTCCTTAGCAAGAGATTTGGTAAACCCAATTATTCCTGCTTTAGAGGCAGAATAATTGGTCTGTCGTGGCATACCTACGATACCGCTTACCGATGTAATATTTATAATAACTCCGCTCTTCTGTTTTATGAATGTTACAATCGCAGCTCTCGTAAGATTGAATGTCCCGTCTAAATTGGTATTGATTACCTTATGCCAGTCATCAGGCTCCATAAGAGCAAGTGCCCTGTCTTTGATTATACCGGCATTATTAATTACAATATCTATCCCACCGAATAATTCTTTAGTATCATCCACCCAGGATTTAACAGCATTGTAGTCTTTAATATCTACTTGAAATGATTTAACGTTAACGCCCAAATATTTTATTTCTTTTTCCAAATCCTCTGCATCCTTGTTACTTCTTAGAAAATTAAAACTTATATTTGCACCTTCACCAGCCAATTCAATAGCGGTAGCTCGACCTATGCCTCTCGTAGCACCACTAATAATAACCGTCTTATTTTTAAGGCTTTTAAGTGACACTTTGTGCATTCTCAATATACGCTACTGTAACCCATTTTTCAAGATACTTTTTAGCATTCAGCCTATCCCAGCATACCAATAGCTACTCCTCTGACCTGTTTTCTATACTCCTCGCTCGCATGGATGAGCTCTTCTCTATTTTTATCACTGATTACCTCAACTCTGGGCAGGTTTTCACCGAAGCGACATTCTATCTCTGACACTATATCCTTATTCAGATCAAGGCTTTTTAAAAAGCCTGTGTCCCAGTTTTGAGATGCTTTTAAAACGAGGGTTTTACCTCCAATATAGAAAAGTTCGGCTAAGAGAGAAAGAACTGAGGCATGTGGAGACAGACAGCAGATTTCAGCAGAGCTGACCGCATATCTATTACCATTAAATGCTATAGCGAGACCTTCTCCCTCCCTTACAAGATTAAATGCCTGAACATCTGTAATACTATCTCCTACATACACAAGCTCAGAAAGCCCACATCCAGTCTTTGCCAGACTATCCAGTATTGCTCTGGCTTTCTCCATTCCACCAACAGGATTGATCTCAAGTAATATCCTCCCAATCTTCATCCCTATAATTTCTCGCCAGAATATCTCATTAAGTCTCTTAATGGTATCTTGACTCTCAACAGGTAATTCTTCGAACCGCTCTATACCAACAGGCAATTCAATCATGGTCATGGTAAGCATCTCTAATACCAATGACTCCAGTCGTAATCTTTCCTCTTTTTCTAAAGGATAGAGATCGATACTTACCTTAGTGCAATAGACCTGACTAAAAGAAAAATCGGCAACGGAACATAGTGCATGGAGGTATGGTTCGTAACTGGTGCTTATGATATATACAGGCATAATCCTCATAATATAATGAAGCATTTCTTTAGCACCAGGAATAAGAAGGATATTTGCTCTGGAGTAATCTTCCATCTTTTTGTCAGTGACACCAAATGCCTTCAAAAAAGGCAGGATCAGTTTGAGGGTATCGCCAGCTTTATATCCCGGTTTTCTTTCAATATCTGCCAGGAAATCATCGTATTTGCTGATAAGAGCAAAAAATTTATCTCCGTCAGGTATAAAAAAACTGGAGAGTTCAAAGGCATTGTCATTCTTGGTGATAGGGCCTTCGCAGTCGATGTTGAATTGTGAATGTCTCATAAAACTTTTTACCACCCCCACCTCTGTCCTCCCCCTTAAGGAGGAGGATTAGGAAGGGTAAGATATTCTTCTATCTCCTTATTCAAACAGTATGGACCGATCTCTTTCCCATCGGGATTCAGAACCTTTTTATCCTTAATTATTACTCTCCCCTCTGCGAGGGTCTTTAATGTAAAGACAATTAAAGGAAGTTCTCTAACAACCCCTTCCTGTCTGATAAGGAAAAAGAGATTATCCTTTTCTCCTTTTTCCCAGAGATGGTCAAATTTCTCTCCTCTTATTGGAAAAGTACAATATGTGATTGGAGGTCCCTCATCCAGGACCTCGGTTACTAAATGCATCATAACGCCGGTTTCATTAGCCTTTTGCTCAATAAGTTTCCAGATGACCTCCTGCCAGGTCCCAGCAGGTCCGTTGGGTGCTGCAGGATGGAGATTAATAATGGTAAATTTATTGCACATCTCAGGACTCACAATAAGCATGTATCCTGCGAGGATAATTAGATCATTTTGAAACGGAGAAATCATCTCTATAACCTTCCAGTGATAACGACTCCGCCATTCCTCCATGTCTTTTTTCCGTAAAGCAGGCTCAAAATTTTTTGAAGAAAAGGTGATTGTCTTTAATCCAAGGTTCCTTGCCAGAGTCAAAAGGAGATCACTCTCCAGATTTTCTCCGTAATTCCTGTTACAGAAAAGATATTGGATTCGGGCAGGTATAAAGCTGTTCTTCATGTTGTCATACGCTGTCTGGAGCAATTCTCTGGCAGCTTCATCACGACCCGTTGAAAACCAGCCAAACAGATAAGACATCAGATTACCTCTTAAAAAATTCTCTTAAATCCTTCCGTGTTGGATAGCGGCTCCGTCCATACCCTGTGATACTCGCCACTGCAACTTTAGTGGCAAAAAGTCCACAGTGGTATAGAGGTTGATTCAAAAGCAAGCCTGCTAAAAACCCTGCATTATATACATCCCCGGCTCCTGTATTGTCAACCACCTTGACCTCCTCTGAGGGAATTTTAAATGCCTCTTCCTTTGAAAAAATATAAGAACCTTCTTTTCCCATCTTACAAACAACGATGGAAGGACCCATTCTAAGTAATTCCTGGCTACCTTCCTTAAAGCCTTTTCCTGTTAATTTTTCAATTTCTCGATTAGTTAGAAAGATAATGAAACTGCGTTTGATCAAAGGCAGGATTTCTTTTATTCCTTTTTCAGCATAAATTTCTCCAGGGTCAAGGCTGAGTTTAACTTCAGGAGGCAGTCTTTTCACTAATCGAACCTGGGAATTCAAAGACCTCTTTCTAACAAATGAAGAAAGATGCAGAAACCGGCTCTTACCGACAAACTCTACATAACCTTCATCTATGTTGATATCGGTATTAGTCTCAGGCAAAACAAATATAGAACGGTCTAAGAACCTGTCCATAACAATAATGCAGATGCCACTCCGCCCTTCTCTCCTTACAAAATCGGTTGACACCTTCTTAAGGCTTTTAATGATAAATTCGCCTTCTTCATCGCAACCTACCTTACCGATAAAGCTAGTCTTGAAACCCATCCGCGATAGGGCGAATATGGTATTGGCTGCAGAACCACCACCACTTTTAGCCATCAGCCTGCCATACCTCCTTAATATATCTCTTAAAATCCTGAGAGAGCTTAGGCTACGGCTGTGTATCTCCCCTCCAGGATGTAAAGGAAATTCAGGAGTGGCTATATGATGAATATCCTCTATGGTATAAATATAATCAAGATTTAAGGCACCAAACCCGATAACATCCATCATTAATCATAAACCACCCCCCTCTTGCCTCGTTCGATATGCCCGATGGCGTATGCCTCCTCACCCATTCTCTTTAATGATCGAATCAGGTTTCTAACATCGGATTCAGAGACAACAAGAATCATCCCCACACCCATATTGAAGACCCTGAACATCTCTTCGTCAGAGATACCCCCTGTATCCTGAATATGTCTGAATATGGGATGGACCTTCCAGCTTCCTTTCTTAATAACCGCTCTGCATCCTGCTGGAAGTATTCTCGGTAGATTCTCGGTTATGCCTCCTCCTGTTATATGTGCAATCCCTTTAACTCTGAACCGTTTAATTATATTACGAACTGTTTTTACATATATTCTTGTTGGTGTGAGTAGCTCTTCGCCTAAACCCTTCCTTAGCCCTGAGATGCGATCTATGAGACCGTACCTTTTTGAATCAATGAATATTTTCCTGACGAGCGAGAATCCATTTGAGTGGAGTCCACTGGAGGAGAGTCCGATAAGTCTATCACCAGTCTTTATATCAGAGCCATCGATTATCTTTCTTTTTTCAACAATACCAACAGCAAAACCGGCAATGTCATATTCTCCTTCACTGTAAAAAGATGGCATCTCTGCGGTCTCCCCACCTATCAAGGCACAGCCTGCTTCTTTACACCCTTCAGCTATACCTTTGAAAACTTCAGCTGCATTCCTTACATCAAGTTTACCTGTAGCAATGTAATCGAGGAAAAACAAGGGTTTTGCACCTGCTACGACTATGTCATTAACACACATAGCGACAAGGTCTATCCCGATGGTATCATGTTTATTCATTAGAAATGCAATCTTGAGTTTTGTCCCGACACCGTCTGTACCAGCCACAAGCACAGGGTCTTTAAACTTGCTGAGTTTTAATCTGAAAAGTGCACCAAAACCACCGATGCCTGCCAGCACATCTGGTGTGAAGGTAGTCCTGGCTACTGGTTTGATAGCCTTAACAAAGGCACTACCAGCATCTATATCCACTCCTGAATCTTTATAAGACAAGTTGAAGCTTTCAGCTTCGAAATGTAAGGAATTTCTTTGTTTCATATTCGCTCGCTATGCATTTTCACCCCTTAATCCTTACCCCTTAATCCTTCAATCCTTCTCAACTTATTAAGTGCCCTGGCCGCTGCAGACTGTTCAGCCTCCTTTTTACTTTTTCCAATCCCCCTGCCATAAATCTCGTCGTTTATTGTTACCTCTATTTCAAAAGTCTTTTCATGGTCAGGTCCATATTCTCCACTTATTTTGTAATACGGTAAAGACCCAAATATACGCTGGGAATACTCCTGTAGCTCAGTCTTAAAATCATAGATAATACCCTTTATGTCTATATCATGAATTTCTCTGGAAATAAAACTTCTTACAAGTAAAGATGCCGCATCGAATCCACCATCGAGGTATATTGCTGCTATTAATGCCTCCAGTGTATCTGCCAGTATAGATGTCTTCCTTCTACCACCAGTTATCTCTTCACCTTTTCCAAGAAGCAGGTAGTCACCTAAATGCAGTTCTTCTGCTATTCTATAGAGGGTATTTTCATTTACGATGTAAGCCTTCAATTTTGAAAGATTACCTTCGGTATATTCTGGAAACTTTTTTATCAAATAGTCACTGACGATAAAATTAAGCACCGAATCACCGAGAAACTCAAGTCTCTCATTGTCAGGGACTCCTTTTTCATTTGCATAGGATTTATGAGTAATGGCCTGAATAAGAAGGTTTTCATTATTGAAGGTGTAATTGATATTTTCCTGAAGTGAAGATATAGTTGTATTAGTCATAAAATTTTTTAAAGATTAGACAGGCGTTTGTGCCTCCAAATCCGAAGGAATTAGACATAGCCACATTTACATCCGCATTCCTTGCGATATTTGGAACATAGTCAAGATCACATTCAGGGTCAGGATTCTCAAGATTTATAGTAGGAGGGATTATTCCCTTCTTTATAGCAAGCACCGATATTACTGATTCAACACCTCCTGCAGCCCCAAGTAGATGCCCTGTCATAGACTTAGTAGAACTTACAGCCGTTCTGTATGCATGGTTTCCCAGAACAGTCTTTATAGCCATTGTTTCAAGCTCGTCATTAAATTTTGTAGAAGTGCCATGTGCATTTATGTAATCAATCTCCTCTGGTGATATTCCTGCATCTTTTATAGCTGCATCCATACAGCGTGCAGCACCTTCGCCACAGGGTGAGGGTGCTGTAAGATGATAGGCATCCCCGCTCATACCATAACCAATAACCTCCGCATAGATATCTGCACCCTTTGCCAATGCATTCTCTAACGACTCTAAGACCATTATCCCGGCACCTTCACCCATAACAAAACCATCCCTGTCAATATCGAAAGGGCGGGATGCCTTCTGAGGTTCATCGTTCCGTGTTGAAAGTGCCTTCATAGCACAGAAACCACCAACACCAAGGGGTGTTATTACTGCCTCTGTGCCTCCTGCAATCATCGCATCCGCATCTCCCCTCTGTATGATCCTGAAGGCATCACCAATTGCATGGGTTCCGCTAGCGCAGGCTGTAACAACAGAAGAATTTGGTCCCCGTGCTCCAAAACGCATGGATATCTGTCCAGAAGCAAGGTTTATTATAAGCATAGGGATAAAAAAGGGAGATATCTTTTTATGTCCTTTTTCAAGGAGTATCTTATGATAGTATTCGATAGCCGGTAATCCACCGATACCAGAACCAACAAAGACCCCTATTCTGTCTTTATTCGCATCTGTTATCTTCAAACCAGAATCATCCATTGCAATCTGGCTTGTAGCGACGGCGAACTGGATGAATCTATCCATTTTTTTTACTTCCTTCTGTTCTATGAAATTTAATGGATCAAAGTCACGCACCTCTGCAGCAATCTTTGTGGGGAATTCAGATGCGTCAAAATGGGTGATCATCCCTACCCCCGATTCCCCGTTAACAAGGGCATCCCAGCTTTCGGTAACCCCAATACCAACTGGGGTGACAAGTCCTACACCTGTAACTACTATGCGGCGTTTAATAATAACTACCTCCCCTTACACCTTCTCCTTTATATAATCTATTACGTTCTGGACGGTTACCATCTTTTCGGCGTCCTCGTCGGGTATTTCAATCTCGAATTCTTCTTCAAATGCCATAACCAATTCAACTGTATCGAGGGAATCTGCACCAAGATCATCTACAAATGATGCCTCAGGTGTCACCTCTCCTTCATCTACACCAAGCTGTTCAGCAATTATCTTCTTTACCTTTTCTTCTATTGCCATTTGATCACCTCCACATTTTAGTTATTGAGTCAATAAGTTATAAGTAAGAACTGGGAAGTAGGAAATAGGAAGTAAAACTTCTTACTTTTTCGTTTTCACATATACATTCCACCATTCACATGTATTACCTGTCCTGTGATATAACCTGAATCCTTATACGACAGAAATTTGACAACATTTGCGACATCCTCTGGAAACCCAAACCTTCCTATTGGTATCTGCCTTTTCATTTCTTCCTTAAGGCTCTCTGGAAGCACCTGAGTCATCGCAGTTTCAATGAATCCTGGTGCCACAGCATTTACCGTGATACCTCTGCTTGCATATTCCCTGGCAACACTCTTTGTAAAACCAACAATAGCGGCCTTTGATGCAACATAGTTAACCTGCCCTGCATTTCCCATAAAAGCGACCACCGAGGATATATTTATTATTCTACCGTAACGCTGTTTTGACATTGTCTTTACTGCGGCCTTTGTACATAAGAATGTCCCTTTCAGGTTTACCGCAAGTACCGTATCCCACTCTTCTTCTTTCATCCTTATGATAAGATTATCTTTTGTTATACCGGCATTATTTACTAAGATGTCTATCTTACCGAACTTTTTAATTGCTACATCAAATGCGTCTTCGATACCTTTTGGATCAGATACATCAAGTCTCAGGGCAAGACTCGTATTTCCTGACGAATCTATTTCTTTTGAAGTTTCCTCAGCAGCCTCAAAATTGATGTCAGAGATTATCACACATGCACCCTCTTTTGCAAGGGCTAAGGCGATTGCTTTACCGATACCCTGTGCTGCACCGGTGACAAAGGCAACATCATTCTGTAATTTCATCTTTCCCTCCCTAACTTCCGACCGTTAATTCCTTTAAAGTTTCCTCAAGGTTCTGAAGGCCTCCGACATTAAGGGTTCTTACACCTTTATCCGTTCTTCTTACAAGTCCTGAAAGGACATTTCCCGGACCCACCTCTATAAAGGTATCAACCCCTGCATCGATCATCACTTTTACAGAGTCCTCCCAGAGAACAGGATTTGTCAATTGCTGTATGAGCGATATCTTTAATTCCTCTTTTGAATCAACAAATTTAGCACTTATATTACAAACAAGAGGAATATGAGGGTCATCCATATCTATATCATCTATTATTGCTTCCAGTCTCTCTGCCGCCTTACCCATCAGCGGTGTATGTGATGGAATACTTACTGATAGTGGTACAACCTTCTTCGCACCTGACCCTCTTGCCACCTTCACAACTTCCTCGACTGTTTTTTTATCCCCTGCAATTACTATCTGCCCGGGACAGTTATAATTAGCAACAGTAACCATTCCACCTGTGTCTATCATTTCCTCAACTATTTTCTTATCAAGCCCCAGGATAGCCACCATCATTCCCTGCCCTTCTGGTACAGCCTCCTGCATGAATTGACCTCTCTTCCTGACAAGCATGATAGCATCCCTGATACCTATACTCCCTACTGCCACAGCTGCTGTATACTCACCGAGGCTATGTCCTGCAACAACATCTGCCTTTATATCATATTTATTTAACACATTCAACGCAGAGATACTCACTGTCAATATGGCAGGTTGTGTATTTTCTGTTTTGTTGAGGGCATCAGCAGGACCTTCAAAGCAAAGTCTCTTCATATCAATATCCAACACCTCGCTGGCTATATCAAATACCTCCCTCGCATATTCAAATCCTTCATAGAATTCTTTTCCCATACCCACATATTGCGAGCCCTGTCCTGGAAATATGAATGCAACCTTATGAGACACAGTCTCTCCCTCTCACTGGTTCTCTTTTATCTTTTTAATAAGTAGTGGCACTACTTCAAAAAGGTCACCGACAATTCCGTAGTTAGCGACATTGAATATGGAGGCGTCTGGGTTTTTGTTGATAGCAACTATTATGTCTGATGACTGCATCCCGACAAGATGCTGGACAGCACCTGATATACCGATAGCTATGTAAAGTTTTGGCGCAACAGTCTTTCCTGTTTGTCCCACCTGATGGGAATATGCTATCCATCCTGAATCAACTGCAGCTCTCGATGCACCTACAGCGCCGCCGAGTGCATCTGCAAGTTCTTCAACCAGCTTAAAGTTTTTACCATCACCGAGTCCTCTACCACCCGATACTATTACATCAGCCTCCTGAATATTAATTGTGCTTGTTAAATCTGCAACGAAATCGAGCATCCTTGCCCTGCAGGGAATTTTTTCATTATCTATTATTATCGGAATAATCTCACCTTGTCTTTGACGGTTTTTCTCTATCCTTTTCATTACCTTAGGTCTTACGGTTGACATCTGAGGTCGTCTCACAGGACAGAGTATCTCAGCCATTATATTTCCACCGAATGCAGGTCGTGTCTGAAGGAGCAGTCCTGCCCCTTTATCTATACCAAGCCCAGTGCAATCTGCTGTCAGTCCTGTGCCAAGACGGGCAGCGACCCTCGGTATAAATGATCTCCCTATAGAGGTAGCACCTGCAAGCACAATGCCTGGTTTATATCGTTGAATTACTCTGAATACAACCTCTGTATAGGCGTCATCATTAAAGTCAGAGAGTTGAGGGTTATCGGCTAAATATACCCTGTCTGCACCGTATGCTATAAGTTCATCTGCCATCTCTTTTATATCGTTCCCTAAAATAACAGCAGAAAGCATACAGTTCAGGTCATCTGCAAGCTCTCTTCCTTTACCGAGAAGTTCAAGGGATACAGAAGCGAGTTTTTTATTTCTCTGTTCTGCGAAGACAAGTATACCTGTATAACTTAAGGTTTGAGAGACCTCGGTGAGCCCAGAAACCTCTATTATTGCGCCTGTCTGGCAGACAGGAAGGCATGCCCTGCATAAGGTGCAGATCTCCATAGAGATAAATGCAGTATCCTTTCTCATCTCTATGGCGCTATATGGACAACTTTCTACGCACAGCCCACAAGCGGTGCAGTTGTCTGCTATAACTTTGAGATGCATAACTAAACCAATACCCCTGCTTTCTTCAGTTCCCCAACCAATTCCTCGACCTGTTTTTCTATTGCTCCCTCGAGTATCCTTCTCCCACTCCTTGACTTTGGTCCAAAGATCCTTACCACATGTGTGGGTGAGCCTTCAAAACCTGTCTGTGACCTATCTGCACCAATGGCATCTGCATTCCATACCACAGGTTCGTAATTCTTTGCGCGTATCTTACCCTTAAGAGAAGGCATCCTTGGCTCATTTATCTCTTTAACCACCGTAATCAACACAGGAATAGAAGATTCCACCACATCATATCCATCATCCATCATTCTGTAAGCCCTTATAGTGCCATCCCTTATCTCATGTATCTTCTTCACATATGCAATATGAGGGATATCCAGATGCTCGGCTAATTCGGGACCTACCTGAGCAGTATCACCATCTATCGCCTGTTTCCCACAGATTATAAAGTCAAATGCACCAATCTTCTTTATCCCTGCGGAGAGTGTATATGATGTGGCAAGTGTATCTGCACCTGCAAACGCCTTATCAGATATGAGTATCCCTTCATCAACGCCCATAGAGATCGCTTCTTTTATAGCCTCCTTTGCCTGCGGAGGACCCATCGTGAGCACTGTTACTCTGCCACCGTAGCGCTCCTTTAAACGCAGTCCTTCTTCGATCGCATACATATCATAAGGATTTATAATACTTGGCACCCCTTCCCTTATAAGGGTGTTTGTCTCAGGATTTATTTTTACTTCTGCTGTATCAGGTACCTGCTTTATGCAGACGATGATATTCATCTTTGTAAATCCTAAATTCTAATATCTAAATCCTAAACAAATTCAAATGATCAAAATTCAAGACGTTTAGATTTTCGGATTTAGAATTTAGAGCTTCTTAGCCGCTGCCTCTTTTATGAGGGCTTGCCCTATGACATTTCTCTGTATCTGGTTCGTCCCTTCGTATATCTGGAGTATCTTTGCATCACGCATCATCTTTTCCACAGGATATTCCCTCATATATCCATAGCCGCCGAATATCTGGACAGCATCGGTTGTAACCCTCATTGCAATATCTGTTGCGAAGACCTTTGCCATTGCAGATACCTTTGATATATCCTTTGCCCCCGAGTCCACATATCTTGCAATCGAATAAACAAGTGCCCTTGCAGCCTCTATTTGTACTGCCATGTCTGCAAGCATGTGCTGGATTGCCTGAAAACTTATAATTGGCTGGTCAAACTGCCTTCTCTGCCTTGCGTATTTTATAGCCTCATCGAGTGCCCCCTGTGCAAGTCCTACGCCTTGGGCTCCAACGCCTGTTCTTGAGTAATCAAGCGTCTTCATTGTTATGATGAATCCCATACCCTCCCTACCAATTATATTCTCTTTCGGGATACGGCAGTTATCAAAGATAAGTTCCCTTGTTGCAGATGCCCTTATACCCATCTTTTTTTCTTTTTTACCAAAAGTGAAATTAGGTGAACCCTTCTCTACTATAAAGGCAGATGCACCCCTGCTGCCCTTCGATTTATCAGTCATAGCAATAATTGTATATATCTCAGCTTCTCCACCATTCGTTATCCACTGTTTTGTGCCATTCAGCACATATTCGTTTCCTTCGAGTCTTGCGGTTGTCTGTATTCCTGCTGCATCACTTCCTGCATTCGCCTCTGTTAAACCGAATGCTGCGAGTCTTCTGCCAGATGCAATCTCCGGTAGATATTTCTTTTTCTGAGATTCGCTACCATAAAGGAGTATTGGATATGTTGCAAGTGCGTTTGCAGCGTAAGTGGTTGAAACCCCAAGACACGCACGACTCAGTTCTTCAACTACAAGTGCCAGTTCAAATGAACCCCTACCGAGTCCTCCAAATTCCTCTGGGATATAGATTCCGAAGAGATCTGCCTGGGCAAGTATCTTCATAAGTTCCCATGGAAATTCTTCCTTTTCGTCAAGTTCAGCCCTCACAGGTTTTACCTTTTCCTCAGCGACCTTTCGTGCAAGTTCCTGAATCATCAGTTGTTCATCTGTTAAGAAATAATTCATATCTACCATCTGATCAGTGCGGCTGCCCATGTAAGCCCACCACCAAATGCCTCAAGTAATATCAAATCACCCTTCTTCACCCGTTTTGTTCTTACTGCTTCGTCCAGGGCAATAGGTACGGATGCAGCAGATGTATTACCATATCTGTCTATATTAACCAATACCTTTTCCATCGGGAGTCCGAGCCTCTTTGCTGTTGCCTGTATTATTCTGAGATTTGCCTGATGGGGGATGAGAAGATCGATCTCCGAAGGGCTTATACCATTTGCCTCAACAGCCTCCATTACCACACCTTCAAGTGTCTTTACTGCAATCTTAAATGTCTCATTTCCTCTCATCTTTATAAAATGTAAACCATCATTGATGGTCTTGTATGAGGCAGGGTTTCTTGAGCCTCCACCTGGTATATAAAGGAGGTCAACATAGGCACCATCTGAGTGCAGATGAAAAGAGATAATTCCTGAAGTACTTTTAGATGCTTGAATTATTGCAGCACCAGCGCCATCACCAAAAAGGATGCACGTAGTTCTATCCTTCCAGTCGGTTACCTTTGAAAGTGTCTCGGCACCCACTATGAGTGCTGTCTTATATATACCTGATTTGATAAATTGATCTGCAACCGCCAGTCCGAATATAAAACCTGAACATGCTGCTGAGATATCAAATGCCACTGTATCCTTCAAACCGAGTCTATCTTGAAGAATACAGGCGGTTGATGGAAATGCCATGTCAGGGGTTATCGTTGCAACAATAACAAGCTCTATCTGCTTTGGGTTTATCTTAGCATCTTTTATTGCCTTAAGAGAGGCGTGATATGCAAGGTCTGATGTGGCTTCTCCATCCCCCGCAATCCTTCTTTCTTTAATACCTGTTCGCTCGGTAATCCATTCGTCACTCGTATTTACCATCTTCTCCAGATCGTAATTGGAAATTACCTTTTTGGGAAGATACGAGCCTGTGCCAATTATCTTAGTTCTCAGCATATTCCTATGATGCTTTTTTTACCTTTAGAAGTTCAGTCTCTGGAGATGGTCTTTTGTGACCGGAGAGTATTGACATCCTCTCGCTTATTCGTTCATTTAATCCGCTCTTTGAGAATTCAGCTGCAACCCTTATGGCGTTTTTTATTGCCTTCCCTGATGAAAGACCATGGCTTATTACACAGATACCATTCACTCCAAGCAGAGGCGCACCTCCATATTCAGAATAGTCTGTCCGCTTCCTGAATCTCTTGAAGGCAGGTTTTAGTAAAAAATAGCCAAATTTTCCTGAAGCTGCCTCTGCTATCTCCCTTTTGAGCATTTTTGTTATTGCATCAGCCAATCCTTCGCTTATTTTAAGTGCAATATTGCCGATAAAACCATCACAAACCACAACATCTGCCTTTCCAGTGAATATATCCCTTCCTTCAATGTTCCCTATAAAGTTCAGGTCACTGTGTTTAAGGAGTTTAAATGTCTCTCTTGTTAACTCATTGCCTTTGATGTCTTCTTCTCCGATGCTTAAAAGTCCTATCTTTGGATTCTCCACTTTAAGGATGTGTTTTACATACAGCTCACCCATAATTGCAAACTGCAAGAGGTGATTTGGTTTACAGTCAACATTTGCACCAACATCAAGTAAAAGAGATACTCCTTTAAGGGTGGGCATTACTGTTGCTATTGCAGGTCGTTCTATACCATTCAACCTGCCGAATACAAAGAAGGCGGTAGCCATTGTTGCACCTGTATGCCCAGCACTCACAACAGCCACCGCTTCTCTCTTCACCACCAGTTCTATTGCTACCCTGATTGATGAGTCTTTCTTCTTTCTTAGAGCAGATGAAGGTGACTCATGCACCTCCACAACCTGTGAGGCATGTCTTATTGTTATTGGAAAATCGGTTGCTCTGTGTTTTATCACCTCATCTCTGATTCTCTTTTCATCGCCCACAAGAATCGTTTCTAATCCGTACTCAATAGTAGACTGTATTGCACCTTCAACAATCGCTGCAGGGGCATGATCTCCTCCCATTGCATCTACTGCAATCTTCATCTTAATATTATATCTCTTTTACTGTGATGACACTGCGACCTTTATAAGACCCGCAGTGCGTACATATCCTGTGTGGCCATTTGGGTTCATGACATTCTGGACATATGGAGTATGCAGGAATACACAGACTTTTATTAGCCCTTCTCTTGTCTCTTCTCGCCCTTGATAGTTTATGTTTTGGATTAGCCACTCCTGTCTCCTTTCACCTGAAAATATCTCTAAACTGTCATGCTGAACCTGTTTCAGCATCTCTGGAGACCCTGAAATAAATTCAGGGTGACATTTTTATACACTTCTATACCAATCTATCGGCATGATTGTTGCTTATTAAAGTTTCAATTGTTTAACAACTTTTTCAGCGAAGAAAGCCTCGGATCGATCTCCTCTACCCTGCATTCGCAGAGACCCTCATTAAGATTCTTCCCACACAACTGGCAGATTCCACGACAGTCTTCAATACAGAGAGGTCTCATAGGTATAGAAAGGATTATCTCTTCTCTCACAAGATCTGTAAGGTTAAGTATGCCACCTTTGTAAAATCCTACATCCATCTCATCGCTCTTCAGTTCAAATTCACCTTCTTTTTCTATCTCACTTATTGGGTCATACTCGATGTTGAGGATAGAACTAATATTGCAAGGAAATACCTTCAGACAACGACTACATTGCATTGAGATGGCGACAGAGACGGTACCAGATACATAAACTGTTGATCCTATTACAGATATCCTTACAGATACCTGCGCATCATCTTTAATCGTAATCCCCTCCCCGATGACACCAAGTTCTGCCTTTTCCTCTTTATAACAAAGGGTTAATCCTTCTTCGGGTATATCAGTTATATTTAAAAGCATTCTAAATTATATGGATTTGATGCCTTTTTGTCAAGAAAAGAGAACTTTCTTGTAAAGTAAAATCGTAATTGACATTACTTTTATGTAAAAATATAATGGAGAATATGCCGAGGATTGCAGAGTTAAAAGAGGGTGAACCCGTAAACGAGGTTTTTCAGTTAAGGAGAAAACAGTTATCTGTCTCAAAGAATGGAAATCCCTATCTTGTTTTAAGATTGGGGAATAAGACTGGTGAGATAGAAGGAAAGATGTGGGAGGATGTAGGCTCTGTAGAAGATATAGAGAATGGAGACTTTGTAAGGATAAAAGGAATGATAACTACCTTTCATGGCAATAAAGAGATAAATATTAAAGAACTTACAAGGATAGACCATGATGCGGTCGATATATCTGAGTTTCTTCCAAGTGCAGAACGGAGCATAGAAGAAATGCTTTCTGAATTAAGGAATCACATAAATTCTGTTGGAAATTACTATCTCCATACACTCCTGTTATCCTTTTTTGAAGATGAAGAGTTCATGTCGGCTTTCAAAAGATCTCCTGCTGCAAAAGGAATGCATCATGTATTTATCGGGGGACTTCTTCAGCATACATTAGAGGTTACTTCACTCTGCAGGGATATTGCAGAACATTTTGATTTAGACAGGGATATACTTATAACCGCTGCAATACTTCACGATATAGGCAAAATACACGAGTTTGTATACGATACACACATTGATTACTCTACAGAAGGAAGACTCATAGGGCACATCACACTCGGCATAGAAGAGATTGACAGAAAGATAAATTCCTTGCCAGGATTTCCCGAAGAAAAGGCAATACTACTGAAACACATGGTATTGAGCCATCATGGATATTATGAATTTGGCTCCCCGAGAAGACCCAAGACAGTTGAGGCTTTAGTACTGTACTACCTTGATGACCTTAACGCAAAGGTAAGCTGTATCAAGTCATTCATGGAAAAGGAAGGTGTAAAGGCAGGAGGCTGGAGTTCCTATCACAAGATACTTGAAAGATATCTGTATAGAACACAGAGGACAGATGACAGAGAACAGACGGCAGAGGAAAGAGCCGAAGTCGATGACTCGTAGAAAAAACAAGATATGAACCTGCCTAATACACTCACCGTGCTGAGAATTCTGATGATACCATTCTTTGTTATTACCCTTACCTATGGCAAATATGCTCTCTCCCTTACATTATTTATAGCAGCGGCACTTACGGATGCCCTTGATGGTTTCATTGCGAGGATACAGAACAAGAAGACCGCAATCGGCAAATTCCTTGATCCGTTAGCAGACAAGGCACTGGTACTGACATCCTTTATCATCTTCGCAATTCTTGGATGGATACCTAAATGGCTCGCCATAACTGTGATAAGCAGAGATGTGATTATAGTTGTTGGTTCAGCGATTCTCTATATTGTCACAGGCAATTTGAAGGTATCACCATCGCTCATAGGAAAGGCTACCACATTTTCTCAGCTATTTCTTGCCGCACTACTCCTTCTGCTGGTTAATCTGAATAGCCTGAAGGCTCTTCCATCCGTCATTATATGGATTACCGGGATACTTACAATTGCCTCGGGTATACAGTATATCTACAGAGGCTTCAGAATCGCAAGCTAAGTCTCCTCGAACTTTTTAAGCTTGGAAAGGCATCTATATTGGTATGTGGAAGAAAGAGTGCAGACATATACTCGTCCATGAATGATCTGGATACAGAGAGCTCTATGTATGTCATCTTTTTTGCTGCCTCCTCAGCCCTCTTCCTCATCTCGCTACATAGCAGACAGAGATATGCCCCTGTAATAGAGGTGTTTCCAAGAAAGATAAATTTCTCATGGGGAATATCGGGCAGGAGTCCTATGATAATAGCCTTTTCTATATCCAGGTAGTTTCCAAAACCTCCCCCAATAAAAAATTTTCTTATATCACTGAATCCAAAACCTACTTCCTTCAGCAATGTTGAAAACCCTGCATAAATAGCAGCCTTTGCCCTCATTATATTCTCAATATCTACTTCTGTAAGTACTATATCTATACCAGTATCGGTCTCATTTCCCCATGCTATTACATATTCGAGTCCATTGTCACCTTTGCGTATTCTTGGAGAGTGTATCTCCTTATTGATATTCCCTTTCTGATCTACAATACCTGCAAGAAACATTTCTGCTATGGCATCGATCATCCCTGAACCGCACAACCCTGAAGGTGGGGTGTTACCAATTATCTTCAATACAGGTTCATAGGTCTTTCTGTTTATCTCCAACTGTTCTATAGCACCTTCTGTAGCCCTCATGCCTGATTTTATACCACTTCCCTCAAAACACGGTCCAGCAGAACAGGCAGCAGTTACAAGCCATTCGGAGTTACCAAGCACAATCTCTCCATTTGTACCTATATCTATGAACATTGAGAGTTCTCTTTCATTGTAAAGCCCTGATGCAATCACACCTGAAGTTATATCTCCTCCAACATAACTTGCAACACCTGGCATTGTATATATGACAGCCTCTTTATTCACATCTATGCCCACTCTGCCAGCCTTGGCAAGAGGAAACAGATTTGTAACAGGTATATATGGCTCTTCTCTTATATATCGTGGGTTTATCCCATAAAAGAGATGTGTCATAGTAGTGTTACCTGCTATTACGATACTTTCGATGAGCCCTGGATCCAGATGCTGTTTATGAATGAGTTTTGCAATTAGCTTATTGATGTCAGCAGTAACCAGATTCTTTAGTTCTTTCAACCCACCTCTCTCTGTAGCATATATAATCCTTGTTATAACATCATCCCCACAATGCACCTGGGAATTGTATGTTGCGGTGTGGTCTATCACCTTCCCATTACTTAGATCAACTATATACACAACAATGGTCGTTGTCCCTATATCTACTGCAATACCAAAGCGTTGCTTGAGTATTTCTCCAGGGTGAATATCAACTATCTTAATACTATCAGGGAGCTCTATCAGATTTAGAGTAACCTCCCAGCCCTTTTCTCTCAGTGTATTGCTTAGTTTTGTTAAGATATCAATATCAATATCAATCCACCTTCCATCTCCATAAACTGTTGTAAGTTCTCTCTTCAATCTATCGAAGTCACTTATATTATCCTGCAGATTAGGTGGAGGTAGTTTGAGAAATACTTTCTTTATTATAGGTTCACATTCTATACCTGTGGATGTTAGTAGCCTGTAAAGGTTTCTTGCTCCTGAGAGTGTTGCTATCTTCTGAGCCTTCTTTATACGGGACTCAGGTGGGATCTCAATGGTAATGTCTCCCTTTGGATATGTCTGGCATGCAAAGAGGTAGCCTTTCTCTATCTCTTCCGGCGTTAGTTTTTCAGTGGAGATGGTTTCATACCCCCCTTTTTTAAGTATAATCTTACATCTACCACATATCCCTTCACCACCACAGGATGCATTTATAAGTATATCTGACCTCTTTGCAGCATCAAGGATACTTTCTTCTGCTGATACCTTTATTGTCTTCTTAAGAGGTTCAAAGGTAATTTTAAAGTCGTCCAAAACTTATCTCCTGTGACTACTATCAGGCAATATAATATATCATCAGGATATTTTTAGCAATGGTGGGAGTCCTATAATGTGATTTTGAGTAGCTAAGAGGAGGTGGAAAAAACGGTTTTTTCTACCTCCTTGAGCCAAAGGAGCCTTGAGCCATTAATCACAGATGCGTTGATAGACTCGATCATCTCATTCATAGATATATCAACTCCTTCTTTCTTCTTAAACGGGCTGACTGAGGGTTTTGCCTTTATATTTATTGCCTTCTTTATCTCAGTTTCTTTTGGTTCTTTTATCGGACTGCCCATTACCTTTGAGAGTTCTATAAAGATATCCCTGTGCTGTTTTGCCTCGCCTGCTGGTTCGACAGCCTTGCGCACATACTTGAGCCTTCCAATGTAATCCACAATGCTGCCCTCCGTCTCAAGGGAGGTTACCGATGGCAGGATAATATCTGCCTGCTTTGCAAGCTCAGTAAGATGGGAATTTTGGACGATGAGAAAATCGACATTGAATCTATGGGTTATTGGTATCTCACCTATCACATAAAGTAGACTCAATCCCCCTGAAAGTAGCTCTCTATAAGATTTCCCTTCTGTGGTTAACCCCATCATTATTACTCCCTTTGCATTGCTCTCTATGGGAACGGACACTGCTGTGCCCTTTAAGAGGCTGATATTTGCAGAAGCATGATACATGGCTGGAGATGTCAATATTACTGGATTTTTAGCCTCAACAAAAAGTGATGCAGCCTTTTCTATGGCTTCTGTAACAACAGCGTTGGAAACTGCAGAAGCGAGCTTTTTATCGCCTGTGAGCCCCTTGTCTATAAGTGCTTTTGCTAATGCAGCAAGGACTCCTGCCTCATCTTCGACGAGGTTTACAGTTGCTACTGATGCAATACTCGACTCAGAGGAGTTGATGGTAATTAATTTTGTACCCCCCTTAACCCTTCTTCTTATGATTGCATCAAGGGCTGGTAAGACCCTTTTCCACTGGTTCGGGTCTAAATCAACAAGAACAAAAAGGTCTGCTCCATCAATATCTGCACTGTCTGAGATTAATGTATCTACATCACCATAAAGACTTACAGTGGTATCAACATCTTTGGTCTTTACCACTTCAGAGGTGAATATCTTAAGCGCAAGGGCATCTTCATTTAGTATGCTTGCAGTTGATATAAAACCTGAATCTTTCCTGCCCCTTCTTAGTTCCTTTGCCACTATCTCTATAGCATCCTGCCATGTAGTCTCCTTTAATTCGCCATTGACACGTTTCATAGGCGAAGTAATACGTGTATCAGAGTCGATGTAGTCAAATCCAAATCTACCATAGGCACAGATATACCTTTCAGATGAGCCTTCCACGGCACCTGCATTTATCTTCATAATCCTGCCATCTTTTGTGCTGACAGTTATATCACATGCATTACTACAGGAAAGACAGACTGATTTTGTCTTGGTATATTCCCACTCCCTCCCTTTCCTCCATCTATCTGCCTCAAGGATGGCATTAACAGGAC
>JBFLZU010000019.1:0-6092 GCA_040756155.1 Nitrospirota bacterium
TCTCCTGTTGTTGGTTGGTCTATGCCGCCCATAACATTAAGAAGGGTTGACTTACCCGAGCCGCTTGGACCCATGACTGCTATGTAGCCCCCTCTTTCTACATTCAATCGCACATTATCCAGGGCATGAACGGACTCTATTCCCATCTTATAGATTTTTGATACCTCGTGAAGTTCCGAAATGAATTTTTCCATCTGATTACCTCCTTTACAAAGCCCTGAATGCCTCTACCACTCTGATCTTTGCAGCATAAAAAGCAGGATAAATGCTCGCAAGAATGCTGGACAGGGTAGAAAGCATAATGGATACCAGTAAATATCTCAGTGGAATTTTTATCAGTATGTCTTCAAAGAGGAGTGGTCCTATTAGATAGGCAAGTCCTGTTCCAACACCAAAACCAACAACACCTCCGATTATTCCGATAACTATGGACTCATAAAGAAAGAGCATTATAAGTTGTTGCTTTGATATACCAAATGCCTTGAGAAGTCCTATCTCTCTTATACGACTATAGATAGAATTCATCATCATATTGAAGACACCAATGCAACTGAGTATGAGAGAGATTATCAGGAATCCCATTATAACATTCGCAGTATTACGAAAGATTTTTGATTGGGCAGTGGCTATCTCTTTCTGTGCAGTTGCCCTCACACCAACAACCTTCTGCGATATTGCGATGACAGCATCACCAACAGGACATTTTGGGCACATCGCCCTTACATTAATCATTGAGATCAAACCCTGCTTTCCAAATATCTTCTGAGCAGTTTTAAGATGGGTAAATATCATATAATCGTCAGGGGAGTCTGTTTCATTTAATATTCCGACCACTTTTAAAGGTGTTTCAACAACGGTTACTGTATCACCGACCCGGAGTCCAGACGCCTGTGCAAAAAGATTACCAAGGACTGCTTCAGGCACATCACCCTTAAATTTAGGTTGCAGGGTTAGGGTATAAATATCCGCAACATCCCCTCCGAGAAATTTACCCTTCTCAACATCCCACCAGAATCTTGCGACTAATTCTTTATCTATCTCCACACCTCCCACAATTACATTAATCCCATTGACCGTTGTTTCTTCATAAAGTCTCGGTGCAAAGGTAGGCTTCTGAAACTCATCTACACCTCCGATGGTTCCAGCACCTAAGACCAGCCCTCCAATTTTCTCCCAGCCTGATCTTATGGCCTGGTCATAGACCTTCTCGATCTCCGGTATAGCCTCCTCGGGTATATATTGCCCGGTCGCTATACCAAACATCCTTAAACTGGTTTCCTTCTCAATCGCAGGGAGGATGGTCAAGCTATGTCCATACTTTGCGATGGTATTGAGAACCTCTTTATTGGCTGAATTAGCAGTAATGATCACTCCTATCAGCATAGACATCGAAATAGCTATCCCGAGGGCTGTATAGATTGTTCGAATCTTCCTGTGTTTTATCTCCTTTAATGCTACTTGATAGAGTCTCACTTTCTCCCCCCTTATAATTTAGCCTGAAATTATTCCCTCCTTCATATGGAGTATCCTCTTAGTTTCTTTAGCAAGGCTCAGATTATGGGTAACCATAATGAAAGTTATCCGTTCTTTTTCGTTGGTTTCTAAGAAGAAATCTATAACCTCCTTTTCTGCATGTTCATCTAAATCACCTGTCGGTTCATCTGCCAGAATGATTTCTGGTTTATTTATAAATGCCCTTGCAACAGCTACTCTTCTGTGCTGACCTCCTGAAAGCTCTGATGGATAGGCATTTATCTTGTCAGATAATCCAAACCTGTACAAAAGTTCTTTTGCCCTTTCATATAGCTCCTTTCTGCTACGAACACTGCTATTAAAAACAACTGGAAGAACCACATTCTCTATAGCCTTAAGGGTTGGTATCAAACTCGCAAATTGAAAGATAAAACCAATTTTTTTATTTCTCAAATCGGAAATCTCCATATCATTTAACCGCCAGATATCTACATTGTCTATCAGGATACCTCCTTTTGTTGGTTCTGTTAGTCCACCGAGCATGCTCAGAAAAGTGGATTTTCCACAACCTGAATGTCCTACAATTGATATAAATTCCCCTTTTTTTATTTCGAGATTCGCATCCTTGACCGCCTCAATCCTCTGTTCACTCACTTCATATATCTTCCATAATCCCTTTACACTTATCATCTACTCACCTCCCCTTATAGCATCATAGGGGTGCATCTTACTGCCGATAAGTGCTGGATATGAAGCTCCAACAATTCCAACGATCACAGATAGTCCTACAGCAATTAATGCAAGAAACAGCATCGAAGATATAGAGGGCCAGATATACGGCATATTAAGTGCCTTCAGATTAAAGATAATTGTTCTTTGATATATCCTCAATATCATCCCTCCAACTATAATCCCTGATATGCCACCAAGTGCAGTAAGCATTGCTGATTCATATACTATTAATCTAAAAATTGAGTGCTTTCTTGCTCCAATAGCCCTTAATAATCCAAGTTCTCTTCTTCTTTCATTTATGATTGTTGAGAAGATTGCGCTTATCATCATGACGTTTGCGACGATGAGTACCACACTTAAGATAAATGTCCCGCTGAAAAGGGCTACGAGATTCTGTCTTACAGATGTGATTATATTCCCCGCAGTAATGACCTTAACATCAGGGTTTTTGCTGAGAGTAAAGTTTACTAGTTCTGGTTTTGCACCAACATCAAGCCGGATCAGGACTGCTGAAATCTTACCTCTATCCAGAGCAAGTGGTACCACCCTGGGATTGTTCTTGGATTTTTCGGACAGCTCATATGCCGTCTCCATTGTTATAAAGACAGCATTATCATAAAGACCTACGCCTGTTTTGCCGAGTTTCCCGTAGACCCTTAAGTTCTGACCATAAAAAGTTATGTTATCTCCTGTGTTGTAAGGGTTTAATCCCCCGACAACTGCCCGGAAGTCGCCAAAGGGTTCATCGAGTTTCTCTTCGAGCCAGGGCATCACAGTAAAATCAGTAGCAGGATCAAAACCGACGACAAAGGCATTACCTATAGCACAACATTCACCTTCTGCAGTTGTAAGGAATACCTGTGGAGAGACATTCTTCACCCCTTTGATGGTTGGGGCATCCCGCATTATATCTTCATTCATATAAAAGATTGATGCCTCTCCTGTTAGGAGTGCAGATTTCATGCTGACCAGTGCACCTTTGGGAACAACAATCATATCAGCCCCGAATTTCGAAAGCCCCAACTTTAAACTATTATCTACACCCATTATTAATATCGCAGTAGAAAATACTGCACCACTCACTATGGCAACCGCAATCAAAAGGGCATAGGTTCTATATGGTCTTCTACGGAGGTTCTGTAACGCAAGGAATGTAAGGCTAAGGTATCTAAGCATCTTCTCATACTATAGTTTAGTAATTTTGAGATATTCATCATTAATTGTCATTCCCGCGTAAGCGGGAATCCAGATAAACACAAGAAACTCAAAGATTGGATTCCTGCCTTCGCAGGAATGACTTATAATGTTTAATCAGGATACGGGTCACCCCCGTATCCTGATTTTTATCACCTCCTCATGTAGTTGGTGACCTGCTGATCCTCAGGTCTTTTAAGGTTCTCGGAACAATCACATGGTCATGGGACCCTGCTGTGTTCGGAAGGAACCCGATAAGTTTGTCTGTCTTCACATCCACGATGAAAATTCCACTTTGTGTCTTCTGGTATGCACTGAATACACCAGTCATATGTTTTCCATCATATGTTACCTGAAGTGTATGCTGGTCAGGACCTATCTCTACCTCTTTGATAACCTTCCAATTTACGGCATCAACAACAGCATATCCATTAGGTGTTGGTGATGGCCACCACAGTGTCACATAGACCTTCTTGCTATCTGGGGTGAATCCCATATGGAAGGTTTGCGGGTAAGCGCCTCTCCACTCAGGTTTCGTTACCGCAGTCTTCTGCTTCCAGTTCATTGGATTTGAGTGATCAGAGGAATCCCAGACATATATGGCGTTCTCCATGATAGCGCCCATTAATAGGAAGTGTTTGCCGTCCGGTGAGAATCCTGCCTGATGAGCATAATTCTCTACCTTTGGTATGTCGATTTCCCATGTATCTTTATCTACCTTATTCAGTTTTCCTACAGTAATTTTACCTCTATACGAATACATCACACCGACTGGTTCGTAGTTATTAGTTTTATCATGGATCACGGATGCACCAACAACTCTGAGTGCGGTTACTGCCCACCTTCCTCTCGGGTCAAAAAGCAGGGCATCCACTCCGACTGAATTTATTGCCCTGGGACCTGTAACCTTACCCTCTACAAGAAAGTTCTCTCCACCAGGGACGAGTTCCCAGTCTAATTTGAGGCCCTTGAGGCCCTGCAGGTCATATTTGCCAGTCTTCGGGTCAGGAGATATCTTTTTTACAATCAGTTTTCCACCACCACTCCATGCCTCTTTTACATTTTTAATATTCGGCTCCCAGTCGTAGAAGATCGCTGCATCAACCTTGGATGTTTCTCTGTCGAATACACCTATGATATCTTTCTGACCATCTCCGACAGCAAATTTCTTTGCATCCTCAGATATAGTCACATGGACTCCAAGACCAAGACCTGTGGTTTCAGCCACATCCTCGATAAGATTCATCTTTGTTCCATCGTACTTGACCCTGTAGATGTGAAAACCAGCGGCAGGGTCTTTAACCTTTGTCGGGATGCCATAGATATACAGGTTCTTCCCACCCTGCGTATTAATGATGTACTCAAATCCCTTATACGGATCTTCGGATGGGAATGCAGCTATATGGTGGGTGATCGGGGTATAGTCTCCATAATTCCAGAAGGATATCCATGCAAGGGTCTTCCCTGTTGACAAATCTACAGCAGCTACTGTGCCTGAAAATTTACCAGGGACAAGCATGATGTACTTACCGATTCTATTGTAGATATCCTGAAAGTTCTTCGGAGCAAATATCGCACCACTGCTAAATACAGCGACTGTGAATACAGCAATTAGTAATCCCACGAGAAACAGCTTCCCTCTCATTTTCTTTATTTTTTCCATTATCTCTATCCTCCTTTCTTTAACTTTCTTCAAACCCTATTAGATCAATAGACAATAGACGAATTCCCACCTCCTTTCTTATACGAAGGCTTTTATTTTTCTTTGCCTTGCTTTTTGCCTATCCCCAGTACTCTGAGAACTGCCATTATGGGGCACCAGTTTGTGAAACCCGATTGAAAAAGGTTAAAACCGAAGATTCCAGTGATATATAGCCATTTTTCACTCTCGTAAAGAAATGCAAGTGCAAGGCTTATGAGTATTAAAATACCTGTTATTACTCTCAGCCACCTCTCAAGTGTCATTTTTAAATTCCTCCCTTCTAATCAGTGCCAAAAATACGGGATTGCTTCGCTTCGCTCGCAATGACAAATTGAGTAATGATGCCACTCTCTGTCATTGCGAGGAGTCCCGATTTATCGGGATGACGAAGCAATCTCTTTAATAAAAGCCAATAAAATCGATTATTTTGAATAAGTATGCTTCCTTCTAAACTTTTATAAAGCAATTCTTATACCTACATCTATGTTTATGTTGCACAGTCTGTAACCATTTGAAATATCAAATAAAAGTCAAATTGTCTGACTGAGAAGAATGCTCAAGTGGGTTATTTATTATTAAAGTGTTTTTCATTTTGGAAAGATTAGAGATGGAACCTTTTCGATATGAAAAGGTTTAGTTATTTAACTTTCGGGAGTGGAATTGCTACGGAGTCTTCTTTATTTTTATATTTTATCTCAACTATTAAATTCCATTTAGTTTTCATCTGGAGGTAGATGTTATCGATAATATAAAGGCCTCTATCTTTCTCTCGCACAATAGTTTGCTTACTTGAACCATGTCCATGCTCAGCACACCATGGGGTTGCCTTTATGAAGGCTCCTTCAATGGGATTTCCAGAGGAATCGCGTAATATGAGTTTTATTGGCTTATTTCCCCCTATTTTAAGGCCACCCTTTTCTATATGTATCTCAACTAAAAAAAGACCACTCTCTGTTTGTATTTGCTCTGCATCAGCATAGTTAAAGGGAAA
>JBFLZU010000019.1:6192-7760 GCA_040756155.1 Nitrospirota bacterium
CTGAGTTCCCTACAAACCATAGCGAGATTGTGGGAATGTCTCTTTATGCTCTGCAGTATAACCTCCTTTTCCCATTCCTCAAGGGCCTGAGGCTTTACGAGGTCGTTTGAAAGTGGGGCTGTTACTAAAATTTGTTGGGTAATATCTGCGGGTAAATCCGCTATAGTAATTACAGAATCCGATGAAAGAGCTACTACCTGGCAAATTATATTGTAGAGTTCTCTCACATTTCCAGGATAATCATATTGATAAAGGATATTTATAACTTCTGGGGAAAACTGTATTTCAGGCTTTTTGAATTTATCCCTGCAGAGGCCCAGAAAATGGCTTGCAAGAAGCGGGATATCCTCACGGTATTCCCTGAGTGGTGGAATATGTACATGCAGGACTTTTAGCCTGTAATACAGGTCTTCACGGAATTCCCCTTCCATTACAGCCTCTTCTAAATCTCTATTTGTTGCTGCCATAATTCTTACATTTATACTTTTATCTCTATTACTTCCTACACGACGGATTGTCTGATCCTGGAGCACCCCCAATAATTTTGCCTGCATGGTCTTATGTATATTGCCGATTTCATCGAGCAAAAAAGAACCACCATCTGCTTCTTCAAATAGCCCTCTCCTCTCGAGAATAGCACCTGTAAAGGCACCTTTTGTATGACCGAAGAGCTCGCTCTCAAGGAGATATTCTGGCACTGTAGCACAGTTTAGAGAAACATAGGGTTTATCTGCCCTTGAACTATTAATATGAATTGTTTTCGCAATAAGATTCTTTCCCGTCCCGGTTTCTCCTGTTATTAATACAGGGAGCTCGACCTTTGCAACCCTCTCTATCAGAGAGATGATTTTTTTTATCGCCTTACTCTGCCCTATAATCGGGAACAATTTCTTCCTCGATTCCTTCTGAATTTCATATAATTCCTTCACAGTCTTTGAGTGCTCGATTGACTTCCTGATTCTGTGAAGTATCTCTTCATTTTTGAAGGGCTTGGATATATAGTCAAAGGCACCAATCTTCATGGCTTCAACAGCGGAATCTACAGTACCATATGCTGTCATGATTATTACCTCGGTCTGGGGGATTTCTTTTTTTACATATTTAAGGACATCTATACCTGTAACAGGAGACATCTTCAGGTCTGTGATAACAAGGTCGAATTGTTTATGATTCAGACATTCTATCGCATATTCCCCACCTGCTGCCTCATCCACATTATAACCCTCTTTTTTAAGGAGGATAGCGAGGCTTTTTCTCATTCCACTCTGGTCATCAACTACCAGTATATCTGATATATCTGACATCCTTATCCTCCATTGTAAGACGCTCTACAGGATAGACTTCAAATTTTACAGGAAAGTTAATCTGGATTTGCGTCCCTTCCCCTATCTTGCTCGATATAAAAACATAACCTCCATGTTCTTTGACAATTTTATGGACAATATTGAGACCTAATCCTAATCCTTTATCTTTTGTTGAAAAGAAAGGCTGGAATACCTGTGAAAGAATATTATCAGACATGCCAGTACCTGTGTCAGCAACAGTCAATTCGACCTCATCCTCTGTAG
>JBFLZU010000019.1:7860-9286 GCA_040756155.1 Nitrospirota bacterium
CTGTAGCCTTATACCGTGTTTTTATACTTAACACCCCTCCATCAGGCATTGCCTGTATTGCATTAATAAAGAGGTTCCATAAAATCTGTTTTATCTGATTCCTATCCAGCATGAGATTTGGGACATTAGAGGCAAAGGATTTATTAATCGTTAAACCCGTCATAAGTCTTCTGTCCAGTTTTAAGATAGAAATAGTCTCATCTATGAGTTCGTGTATATTTGCTTCTTCTCTGTTGAGCTGTAACGGCTTAGAAAAACTTAGAAAGTCTTCAACTAATTTATTCAGCCTATCTGCCTCTTTTTCGATAATATCGAGAAGTTCTCTATCATCCTTTGATAGAGAACTATACCTCTGGAGAACTCCCAGTGAGTTGGAGATAGCCCCTAAGGGATTCCTGATTTCATGGGCAAGTCCGGCCGCCATCTTTCCTATAGATGCAAGTCTCTCGGATTCAGTTAAATATCTCTGAGTTTCCTTTAATCGTTCATATGCAGTCCTGAGCTCTATGTTTTTCCCCTCCAGTGACTCAAGAAGTTCTGCCAGTTTTCTTCTTGATTCATAGAGTCTATAAAATGTTCGAGTAAATCCATAGGCAAGCCCTATGAGAAGTCCAGAAAAGATTATTACCTTTATGACATGCCAGTACCACCAGATAGGGTCCCATAATTTTGAAAAGGTAAAGGAGATCTCACTTTCGAAAAAGAGCAGGGCAGCGGTTCCGAGCACATGGTATATAACATCATTTGTCGCTAAAAAACCTTTGAGGAAAAAGATACCGGAAAGCAGGAATAATATAGATGCTGTCAAATTAAGGGTATAAATAAAATCGCTGAAATGTCCCTTAGCATCAACAACAGGAGTATGATGAGGCAAACTCACTGAGAGGACATCTGGAAGAGAAGAAGAGAATTTAATAGATGACATAGCAAAGGTAAAAATAAGGATGGTTCCAGATAATACATAAAACCGTCTTATCCAGAGTGGTTCAGTATTGCTATCAATCTTATCATTAAAAAATATAGACCCGATGAAAAAAGCAGAGCCAAAAAAGGCACTGAAGGAATGTAACCATACAAACATGTTATGGCAGTAGTCAGAAAAGGCATGAAAGATATCAAGTATGCCCATAGAAAAGAACCCTAAGATAAGGAAAAGGGCGTTCTTTTTGCCTGAGGCTAAGTATTCCCAGTATATTATAAGACCAATGACGATAGCGATTAATCCGCTGAGAGATTCAAGAATGGAATGTGTAGGGGGATCTACCCAGAATATATCCTCAGTTTTGATTATAAGGGATATAAAAGGTTTGCCTATAACAATTAAGGATAAGATCGCTAATACACCGAGTGTAAAGAGAAAGAATTTTCTTCTGGAAGAGGATATGTCACCTTCTAAATCATCAAGACGATATGCCACATATTTAAG